>JACVRP010000375.1 GCA_014534385.1 Cyanobacteria bacterium Co-bin13 | reverse complement strand
CAGCCTTAGCTGCACTCGCCCCCCTGCCGAAGAATCGACAACTACCCCCGGTACACCCGAAGCCATCTGCCAGTCTGCCGTTGCCGAAAAGCACAGCGTCGCCCCAGATGCCGTTACCCTGCAGTTTGGTCGCACCGATGAAGGCGGCACAGCCTATGCCTATAGCCTGACCGACGGCACCCAGGGAACCTGCCGCGTCCTTGACGACGGCACGATTGAGTACGTGCTGACCACCGACGAAATCGGAGGCGAGGATGGTTTTCCCCAAGAAACCCTCGAAACCGCCTGCCGAGAAGCCCTAGCCCAGCAGTACAGAGTTGCCCCAGACACCATTGAGTTGATTTTTGGCCGCACTGATGAAGGCGGCAGCGCCTTTGCCTACACCCTGGCCAACGGCACCTCGGGCACCTGCCGAGTGCTCGACGACGGTACCATTGACTACTTAGAGGAAGCGCCATAAAACAGCGCACCCAGTTCAGTGCCGCCAGCTCAGCCCTATGCAACCCCCACAGCTCCCCACCGACGATTGCTTCCAGCTCGCAGTGCAGGCCGCCAGCGAAGTTGCTCGTAGCTGTGGCCTTGCCTTTGAGAACCCTGTGGTGCTGCAAAGCGTCAGCAATATCATTGTGCATTTGCAGCCCACTGCCGTCGTTGCCCGCGTCGCCGCCGTTCCCAGCACCATCCGCAATGGCGACGCCTGGTTTACCCGTGAGCTGGCAGTGGCACAGCACCTGGCCGCTGCCAATGCCCCCATCATTCCGCCCAGCCGCCAGATTGACCCCGGCCCCCACCAGCACAACGGGTTCACTCTAAGCTTTTGGGACTATGTGCAAATTCTGCCAGAGCCTTTTGATCCCGTCCTGGCAGGGCGAGCGCTGCGGGTTTGCCACTGGGCACTCAGCAGCTTTACTCAAGAGCTGCCCGTATTAGCCCTGATCACCGAAGCCAAGCGGATCCTAAGCCAGCTCACCGCCCAAGGCATATTTGCCCCCGCCGATGCCGATCTGCTAGCCCAAGTCAGCGCCCCCTATGAGGAAAGCCTGCGTGGCCTGCCCATGCAGCCCCTCCACGGCGACTCCCACTCCGGCAACGTGCTCCACACCTCCCTGGGCGTGCTGTGGACCGATTGGGAAGATGCCTTTATCGGCCCGATTGAATGGGACTTAGCCTCCCTGGTAGCAAACCCCTATGTTTTTGGGGTCGACCAAGACAAAGCCGAAGCTGCGCTCTGGGGCTACGGCACTTACGACCCTCAGGTTCTAGCGCTGTGCATTGAAATCCGCACCTTCGTCGCGCTAGTGTGGTCAGTCATCCAGCACCAGCAGCAGCCCAGCCCGGAGCGCCAAGAGCGCGTCGAGTACCGCCTCAACTGGTTCCGTCAACGGCAGAAAGGGGATGCCTAGAAGCCCGGTTTCTTCAAGAAACCGGGCTTCTAGGGGCTCGTCATGCTGGTAACTTATCAAATACGAGGGGTTTGAGCTTGCTTGTGGTGGTGGGACTATGATGGCATCCTAAGCCATCCTTCTATTGCGAGGGGTTGCGATCGCGCAGAGACCCTCTCGTGGCGCAGAAACCCGGTTTCTCTAAGAAACCGGGTTTCTGGGGCCTCGTCTAGGTAATCACTGTAGGCTCCTCACGCCCGGTCAGCTCCCGGATCTTGGCAATCTCATCCGCCAGCTTCACCAGATCACCCAGCGCCACCTGAGTATCCTGGTCATGCTTAGCTGGATCAGACTCATAGCTCTCCAGGTACACTCGCAGCGTCGCGCCCTGGGTGCCCGTACCCGATAGCCGGAAGACAATCCGAGAGCCATCGGTAAAGCCAATACGAATGCCCTGCTTTTGGCTAACGCTGCCATCGACCGGATCGGTGTAACTAAAGTCATCGGCATAGGCCACCTCATACTGGCCGAACCGCTGACCCTTCATCGAACCCGCTGCCGATCGCAAATTCTCCATCAGCTGATTAGCCGGTTCCGAATCTACCGCTTCGTAGTCGTGGCGGGAGTAGTAGTTGCGCCCATAGGTGCGCCAGTGCTCCTTGACGATCTCTTCTACCGACTGCTTCCGCACCGCCAAAATATTCAGCCAAAACAGCACCGCCCACAGCCCGTCTTTTTCGCGGATGTGGTTAGACCCGGTGCCAAAGCTCTCCTCGCCGCAGAGGGTGGCCTTGTCCGCATCTAACAGGTTGCCAAAGAATTTCCAGCCCGTGGGCGTCTCGTAGCAGTCGATGCCCAGCTTTTCGGCCACCCGATCAGCCGCCTGACTAGTCGGCATAGAACGAGCAATGCCCTTCAGCCCGTTGCGATAGCCAGGCACCAAATGGGCATTGGCCGCCAGCACCGCCAAGCTGTCGCTGGGGGTGACAAAGAAATGGCGACCCAAAATCATGTTGCGATCGCCATCCCCATCCGAGGCCGCGCCAAAGTCGGGTGCATTGTCACCAAACAAAATCTCTACGAGATCATGGGCGTAGACCAGGTTGGGATCGGGGTGACCGCCGCCAAAGTCTTCCAGCGGCTCCCCATGAATTACCGTACCCGCAGGCGCATTCAGCCGTCGCTCAAATAGGGCCTTGGCATAGGGGCCAGTTACCGCATGAAGCGAGTCCATGCACATCCGGAAGTTGGCAGAGCCGAGCAGCTGCTGAATCTGGTTGAAGTCAAACAGCGTCTCCATCAGCGCTCCATAGTCGTTGACAGAATCGATGACCTCTACCCGCATGTTGCCGAGCTGAGTTGATCCGACTCGATCTAGGTTGACATCAGAGGCGTCAAGAATTTTATAGGAGCTGATCTTTTGGCTGTTTGCAAAGATCGCGTCGGTGACTTTCTCAGGGGCTGGGCCACCGTTGCCAATGTTGTACTTGATCCCAAAGTCTTCGGTGGGGCCACCGGGGTTGTGGCTGGCCGAGAGAATGATGCCGCCAAAAGCATTATTTTTACGAATAACGCAGGACGCTGCCGGGGTTGAGAGAATGCCGCCCTGCCCCACCAGCACCCGACCAAACCCATTGGCCGCCGCCATCTTGAGAATGACCTGGATCGCTTCCCGGTTGTAGTAGCGGCCATCGCCCCCCACCACCAAGGTCTGGTTTTGATAGCCTTCTAAGCTGTCGAAGGTAGATTGAATAAAGTTTTCTAAATAGTTAGCCTGTTGAAACGTTGGCACCTTCTTACGCAGGCCCGACGTTCCCGGTTTTTGATCTAAATAGGGTTGAGTACTGATAACTTGAACCGTCATGACATGTAATCTCGCGCTAAGAAAGCTAGCTGTGCCCGAGCCCCACCTGTGCCCCAGTATGGGTAACTAACCGTAAGCTCAGGTTAAGAGCACAAAGCAACAACTACGCTTTACTTTAATCGAGAGCGCTAGGCAATCTGCCCGAATTTGCTCAATCTCTATCAAAGGTTGGATTCGCTTCAAGATTTAAGGCAGAAGGCAAAGGGATGCGGGGAGGTGGATGGGTGGGTAAGGCAGATTTCCTCGTTTTCTCGTTCCCAGGCTCCTGCCTGGGAATGCCCGCTGGAGGCTCTGCCTCCCGAGATCGAAGAGGAGGCAGAGCCTCCGCTGAAGGTGCCCAGGCAGAGCCTGGGCACCAGAAGAAGCTTAGGGACGAGGCACCCCACCCACCACCCACCTCCTAGCCATTTTTCCAGGTCCCTTCCGCCCATTTACCCGATGAGCCAGCGGTCTGATCTCCTGCATCCTGAGACTATTCACTCGTTGGTTCCAGGAGTTTGGGATGTCTTTTGCAGAAAATACGAGTCCATTTCAGGGATTTTCCGAGGGGCTGGCCGATGCCCTTGAGCAGGTTAGCGGCAGCATTGTGGCGGTGCAGGGGCGGCGACGCTTTGCCTGTAGCGGCCTTTGCTGGCAGCCGGGGGTGATTGTGACGGCAGATTACGTGCTGAAGCGGGAGTCGGCGCTAACGGTCACGCTGCCCAATGGCGAGACGGTGAGCGCAGAACT
>JACVRP010000170.1 GCA_014534385.1 Cyanobacteria bacterium Co-bin13 | reverse complement strand
TCCTGGCACCAAAGTAGGCCCAGTGGTCGATGCTGCTGCCCACTCACGCATCCAAGAGTACATCGAGCAGGGCAAACAGGAAGCTCAGCTGGCGCTGCAGATGCCAGCCCCCGATGGCGGCTACTTCGTTGGGCCAACGGTCTTTACTGACGTCTTACCCAATGCCGTAATTGCCCAAGAAGAAATTTTTGGGCCAGTCCTGGCCGTGATTAAGGCCAAGACCTTTGACAAGGCCATCGACATTGCCAACGGCACCGACTACGGCCTCACAGGTGGCCTCTTCTCCCGCACGCCCTCTCACATTGAGCGGGCTCAGGCAGATTTCGCTGTCGGCAACCTGTATATTAACCGGGGCATTACCGGCGCTATCGTCTCGCGGCAGCCCTTCGGCGGCTTCAAGATGTCTGGCGTTGGCTCTAAGGCAGGCGGACCCGACTATCTGCTGCAGTTCCTCGATCCCCGCCACGTCAGCGAAAACGTCCAGCGGCAGGGCTTTGCTCCCATCGAAGGCGCTGAGTAGCTGTTGCCACAGGGCTTGCCAAAATTGCCCTTAACCTAAAACCCGCATCACGCGGTTAATTTACAGCTTTGGGGATAGCGAACTAAGTTCGCTATCCCCATTTTGTTAGGAAGACTGCCTCAAAGCTTCATAGGAACCATGATTTTTCTTTGTAAATCTGCGTAAAAATGTTTGCCCTTCAGGATTTTGAGATAAGCTATGTGGCGAGTCTTCCGATTGGCCCCGTTCTTCAGCAGGGTCACGTCTGTAGGGGGGATTCTTGCCCGATCCTTGGGGCGAAATTTGCCTCACTTCCCGCAAGATCCTGTACCGCTTCTGGGTAATCTCACAAGAATCAGTTAATCGCTTCCTACCTACCTATGAACCGTTCCTCTGAAGAAAGGTCGCAGCCGTACTCCACAAACTGTTCTGCTCCAAAAAAGACCTGGCTTACCCACTTGGGTAGCCTGCTTCCCCCTCGGACTTTATCCTTTGCAGCGCTTCTGGTAGCGGGTGTTACGCTCTGTAGCGGCATTGAGTTAAGCCGTCGCCCCAGTAGCGCCAACGCAGTAGAAGCCGGGCAGACCCAGGCAATCGCCCAAGTTTGGATGAATGCATCCTTTCCCGTTGAGGATTTCCAGGCCTATACCTCCCCCTTTGGCTACCGGCAAGACCCCTACAGCGGCGGTCAGCGGTTTCACTACGGCTTAGACATGGCTGCCCCTTCCGGCAGCTATATTCGCAACTGGTGGGCCGGTAAGGTCGTTGAAGTGTCTGACGACAGCGCCTGTGGCACCTCGGTAGTGGTGGAGTCGGGTGAGTGGGTCCATATTTACTGCCACATGCATGGCCACGTGGTTAATGACGGTCGCAACCGCTACATGGTAGACCGTGAAGGCGGTGTCCAAATTCGCGAAGGCCAAGACATTGCCTCAGGAGCCCGGATCGGCCGGGTCGGCATGACGGGTCGCACCACAGGCCCGCATCTACACTGGGGTCTCAAGTACCGAGAAAATTGGGTTGACCCAGCCCTGGTGCTGCGGGCTATGTACGACAGTCAGCGGTCTGCGATGAACCAACCCCAGTAAGCAAGGCTCCATCGCCATTCCGCTGTAGATTAGACCTAAAACTTAAAGAGGGAGGCCCACAATTCGGACCTCCCTCCTTAAGTTTTAAAGCAGCACCCGCATCAGGTGTTTGACTGAACTAGGGTCTTTTCAGGTAGCGGCGTGTACTCCGCCACCAACTGGCGGAACTGTTCGCCATCCATCGTTTCCTGCTCCAGCAGCATATCCACCAGCCGATCCATCAGGGGTCGATTGTTTCTCAGCACCTCACGGGCGCGGTCAAAGGCCTGCTTAGCAATTTCGCGAACTTGTCCGTCAATTTGAGTTGCCAGAGCCTCTGAATATTCTGAGCGGGGCATCAGGTTGCGGCCCAGGAATACTTGATTGTCTGAACTCTCTAGCGCTAGTGGCCCTAACTCCGACATACCAAACAGCGTTACCATCTGCCGCGCCAGACTGGTCACCTGCTTAATGTCAGAACCAGCCCCAGTGGTAGTCTCATCCTCTCCAAAGACCTCGGCTTCGGCTGCCAGGCCTCCTAAAGCAACCGTGATTCGATCTATCAGCCAGTTGCGGGTGTAGAGACCACTATCAATCACGTCCTCACTGGGCAGAAACTGGGTAAAGCCCTCAACTCCACCGGAGCGGGGAATAATGGTGACTTTGTTGACCGAGTCGGCATGCTGTAGGAGAGTGCCGACCAGGGCATGACCAATCTCGTGGTAGGCCGTCATTCGCTTGCGGCTGCTGTCTAGCAGGGGCGTTAGGCTCAGGCCAATGGTCACCCGGTCAATGGCGTCTTCGATATCGACCATCGTGACCGACTCTTTGCGGCGGCGAGCCGTCAAAATGGCGGCTTCATTCAGCAGGTTAGCCAGTTCTGCCCCCGAGAAGCCGGGCGTGCGACGGGCAACGGCCTCTAGGGAAACTTCCGGGTCAATTTTTTTGTTGCGGGCATGAACTTCTAAAATGGCCAGACGACCCCGGTAAGTTGGCAGGTCTACTACAATTTGGCGGTCAAATCGGCCCGGCCGCAGCAGGGCCATATCTAGCACGTCGACTCGGTTAGTGGCAGCAATGACGATGATGCCGCTATTGCCCTCGAAGCCATCCATTTCTGTTAGCAGCTGGTTGAGGGTCTGCTCGCGCTCGTCGTTGCCGCCGCCAATGCCTGTGCCTCGCTGACGGCCGACGGCGTCGATCTCATCAATGAATACAATACAGGGGGCGCTTTCCTTGGCTTTGCGGAACAGGTCACGTACCCGCGAAGCCCCCACGCCAACAAACATTTCGACAAACTCTGAGCCGGAGATGCTGAAGAAGGGAACGGCTGCTTCCCCTGCGATCGCTTTTGCTAGCAGAGTCTTACCGGTGCCGGGCTGACCAATCAGCAGCACCCCTTTGGGAATGCGGGCTCCAATAGCGGTAAATTTCTCCGGGTTCTTGAGGAAAGAAACAACTTCCTGCAGTTCTTCCTTGGCCTCTTCAATGCCTGCGACATCGTCAAAGACTACTCCCGTTTTTGCCTCCATTTGGAAGCGAGCCCGAGAGCGGCCAAAGTTCATGGCGTTGCCTGCCCCCGAAGCCGAGCGCCGCAGGATCATCAGCAGACCAAAGACTAGGATCAGGGCCAGCAGGGAATTGGTCGCCAGCCAGGCCAGTGCGCCATTACCGCCCGCATCGGCAATTTCAACATCTACATCGTTGTCACGCAACAGGCGGATCAGCTCAGGGTTGCGCTCTCCGGCGAACAGGGTGACCTTTTGAGCAGGCTCATCCTCAGGCTGCCCCTCCAGACGCACGTAAGCAATGCCTCGGGTCTGGTCTAAATCGACCTGTTCCACCTGGCCCTGCTCGATCTTTTCCAGGAACTGCCCGTAGGTCAGCTCCTCAGGGTTGCGCTCTTGTGCGATCGCAACAGACACCGGCAGCAGGCTCTGCAAGAGAAACCAGCCTACCGTCAGCAAACCTGTAGCGGTTGCCCCTTTGGCGGTGCGTGAATAGGCCGGATTTAGCTTGCGGGTAGCGTGCATTTTCATCAGACTTCCTAAGCGGCGACACAACTTCAAAACAGCCGGGAGGAGAGGTCCCCAGGTCCCATACCATGACTAGTCTAACCTTCCAAACTTGTACTGGCGGAGGAATTGCTTCGCTTAACTCTCCCAGGGGCTGCCTCCAGGACAGGCATCAAGATACTCACCCACTAGGCCTGAGCCTGAGCAAAACGACCAAGATCAGCCAGTTTAGCCAGAGTTCGTTTTTCAAAAAGCAGGGTCAAGCAACAAGTTTGAAATTTACGCTATCTTATACGTATTCGTAACGACTTTACTTTTTAAGAAAATTTTAAAAATATCTATCTAAATAATAGATATCGTGCCTGCCCCAGCTACCTACCGATCAGCCGATTTAAGACCTGCTATTACGCCGCTTTCATTTCCATCTATCCACTTATCTATAAGGAGGCCGTGAGCCATGGTTAAAATTGTGGGAATTTCAGGCAGTCTTCGAGAAGGCTCCTACAGCCAGCTAGCGATGCAAGAGGTGTCTCGCCGCCTCACAGCTCTGGGGGCTGAGGTCGAAGTGCTTGACCTGCGGCAGCTCAGTCTGCCCTTTTGCAACGGGGAAAGCGAGTATCCAGACCATCCCGATGTAGAGCTTTTGCGGGGCCGAGTCCAGGAAGCCAGTGGGCTGATTCTGGCAACTCCCGAATATCACGGTAGCGTCAGTGGAGTGCTCAAAAATGCGCTCGATCTGATGAGCTTTGACCAGCTCTCGGGCAAGACAACCGGGTTGATCAGTGTCTTGGGTGGGCAGAGCAACAGCAATGCGCTAAACGACCTGCGCATTATTATGCGGTGGGTCCACGCCTGGGTTATTCCCGAGCAGGTTGCCATTGGGCAAGCTTGGAACGCCTTTGACAGTGAAGGTAAGCTCAAAGATCCCAAGCTGGCCGAACGGTTTGACCGTTTTGCTGAAAGCCTGTTGCACTATACTCAAACCTTGAGTCAGGCCGCCTAGCGGCTGTGGCCCAGGGCCAGAACAGCATTCTGACCGCCAAACCCAAAGCTAAGGCAAAGCGCTACCTGGGTCGCCTGGGGCCTAGCCTGCCGCACAAAGTTCAGCGGAAAGGCTGGCTCAGCCAGCCCTACACAAGGGGGCAACACCTGATTGTGCAGGGCTAGCAGGCAAAAAACAGCGCCAATGGCTCCAGAGGCACCCAGGGTATGCCCGGTCGCACCTTTGGTGGAGCTAACAGCCACATCGGCAGTAAAAACCTGCTGGATCAAAGCGGCCTCGTGGCTGTCGTTGAGGCGGGTGCTGGTGCCGTGGGCGTGTAGGTAGCCCACCTCTGAGGGCAGCAGATCGGCCTGCCTCAGGCAGCTTCGCAGAGCCGCCTCGCTACTCTGGCGTTGAGGGTCGGGAGCACTGAGGTGATGGCCGTCGGCAGTCAGCCCCATGCCCAAGATTTTGCCGTAGCTACGAGCCCCCCTAGCCTGGGCCACAGCGGCAGACTCTAGCATCAGCACGGCTGCGCCTTCTCCTAAAACCAGGCCCTCGCGCCGCCGGTCAAAGGGGTAGCAGCCCTGCTGTGCCAAGGCTCCCATGCGCTCAAACCCAGCTAAGCCCAAGGGCGTGATTGGCGCTTCTACAGCGCCAACCAAAACGCGATCGCACATCCCCCGGCGAATCAGTTCCCAACCCTGAAAAATCGCCCACAGCCCCGTCGCACAGGCCGCCATTGGAGCCTGTACAGGCCCCAGCGAGCCTAGCCGGTGAGCCGTATTGGTTGCCGCCATGTGGGGCAGCGATGCCAGCCACTCAGCGGCCGCAGGAAGCTGCCGGTGCCTCAACTCGGCCGCCAGCTTTTCCCAAGTCGCCTGATGGCTGCGGCTAGAGCCGATTACTACGCCGCAGTCTGGCTGGGGCAAGGAGATTTGAGAATCTTGCAAAGCTTCCTCCACAGCCAGGTCTAAAAGATCCTGGAGGCGAGCTGGATACTTGCCGATTAGCGCCAGGGGCATAACCGGCAGTTCTGCAAAAGGTTGACGCAGGGCAATGGCTGTCTCGCCCAACAGCAGGCGGGACCAGTTGCCTGCAGCATCTAGTCCCAGGGCCGACGTCAGGCCAATGCCTGTCACCACAACATCTGGAGCAGTCACCACCGGCTTAGGGAGCAGTCTTGAGGTTCTCTAACCCTGCTGTGACCTGGGCTGATTCGATTACATCTCCCTGCTGAATTTGATCTACGACATCCATGCCTTCAGTGACATAGCCAAAGACCGCATAGCTACCGTCGAGAAAGGGAAGGTCAGCCAGGGTGATATAAAACTGCGATGAGGCAGAGTCTACCAGCTGCGATCGCGCCATCGCCACGGCCCCTCGCCGGTGCTGCAGAGCAGGCGCAGTTGATATCTGGGCCGACTCAAAAGTTTGGTTGTACAGGGGTTGTTCAGCCCCCTGAGGCTTGATTTCTAAAGGAATGTAGCGGGGAGACTGAGTCTCAGGATCCACAAAACTGCCCGTTCCAAGCTGCTGAGATGGGAAGTTAGGGTCCTGGCTCTGGGGGTCGCCGCCCTGCACCACAAAGGGCTGCGGGTCCCGCACCACGCGGTGGAATACAAGGCCGTCGTATACTCCCCGATTGACCAGATCCACAAAGTTGCCGGCAGTTATCGGCGCTTCCGCCCCATCTAGTTCCATCACAATGCGATCGCCATTGACCGTTAGCTCAACGGTCGCAGGTCCTTCTAAGACAGGCAGGTTAGCAGCCGAACTTGGCAACGCAGCAGCTGAAGTAGCAGCTCCTTCGGCGGAAGCAGGCGTCTCTGTCTGAGGCGCATTAGCCGTTGGCGACCCAGTGCAGCTGCCCAGCCAAAGAGCCATAGCGGCTAAAAACAGCAGCGACCAGCGTCGAATTTGAAAAATCATTCGGAACGTCCTCGTGGATTTATCGACACGAAGAACCATTCTGGCACAGCCCCAATCGCTTAAAGTCCTTCCAAAGGAACTTGTAGAAAGCGGGCTAGCTCGGCTCCCTGGTTTTCCAGTTCCGATAGAGCAATGGGCTGGCCCACTCGCGTCAGCGGCAAATCGGGTCGGCCCTTGAGCCGCAGATAGAGCGCCCGTTTAGGGTTTAACCCCTCTTTGATATCCACGCGCACGGCCAGCACATTTTCCAGGGGATGCTCAATCTCAATCTGGCGATCCTTACCAGGAAAGCCAGAGCGAACAATTCGCACCTTGTCACTACCCTTGTCAAACTCGTTGTAGCCGCCGCCCACATTCCAGCTAATCAGCAGCCAAAGGTAGGCTGCCAGCGCCAGTGCCGCAGTGCCATAGAAGCCCATCACAATTCCCTGAGGAACGAAGATGAGCTGTGTCGGATCGGCAAACGGCAGCAGGTTGATTTGTGTATAGCTAGAGATGCCGGCCAGCAAAAAACCGGTGCCGCCCAGGGTGAGCACCGTTGCCCACCAGTAGTTGCTGAGCCGTCGAGCGCCCAGAATGGTACGCTTCAAGACCAGATTTCCAGAGGTTTGCGCCGATGCAGTCATAGTGGTTAAGCGGTTTGTCTTTTAAGCACCTTAAGATTATCTACTCTAGCGGACCTGGCAGCGCTCTGCCTCAGATCTACCCGCCGCGCCGTTTAAAACCCAGGCCAGCTAAAAAACGCATCTAGGCAAGGGATTTGCCCACGTTACGGAGCTGAGTTTACGGGCCTGTACTGTGTAACGACAAGGCTATAATCTGTTACAAAACTCAAGGGTTGAGATTGCCTAATCAGTCTCTAGCCTGGCTCCTTGCCCACTGCCTCGTCAGAGACTAATTTTTCTGAGAAGCCACGTGTCGGATTGTAAAAATTTGGAACTCTCCTTATCATATTTACAAACCCCGATTTTCCTGAAGCAGTTCCTTAAAGACTGTTTTGGCTAGCTGGGTGAGGATCCCAACAAAGTGAGCAGGATTATTCTCTGTAGCTCTAATGTCTGGGATACTAGATACTTATAAGCCTCACCCGGGAAGACAAGACTGTAATCCCAGCTCAAGCTGGCGAAGGCGGTCTTTGGTTTTACTGGACTGGATGTCATATAAAGAGGATTTGACATGACCATTGCAATGGGACGTGCTCAAGCCCAACGAGGAGCGTTTGACGTTCTCGATGACTGGCTGAAGCGCGATCGCTTTGTCTTCATCGGCTGGTCAGGTCTGCTGTTGTTCCCCTGCGCCTACAT
>JACVRP010000236.1 GCA_014534385.1 Cyanobacteria bacterium Co-bin13 | reverse complement strand
GGTTCTTTTGGCGGAAGCAGCAACAATGACGATGAAGGCTGCACAACTTTTAGGAACTTTGGCCCTGCTGCTGTTGGGGCCAACCGGCCTGCCCAGCGCCGCTGCGGAGGAGATGCCGATGGTGAGTGACGATGCGATCGCACGTCCCCCGGCCCATCAGGCGGTCGTCTCTCCCGGCCAAACCCACATTCTGGTGCTTCAGAGCGAGGCCGACGGTTCGCCCCAGAGCCTAATGGCAACCCTCTACCGCGCCAACGGCAGCCTCTGCGAACCCCAGTGGAGTCGGTCCCTGCCTCAAGAATACGGCCCTCGCTTTACTTTGGTAACCGACCAGGGCTACACCATCTTGCTAGATGAGTGGATCAATGTAGCCAGCGACTACGCAGTAATGGTGCTCGATCCCGAGGGGCAAATAGTGGCGCGGCACAGCTTTGACGCAGTAGCGGCAGTGCTGCAAACTCCCAGAGCCGAAATTGTGGAAAAGGCCCGCTACGGCTGGTGGATTTCAAGCGCGCCGATTCTCAGCCGCAACGATCAGACGGTTCAGGTGGATACGGCAGGCAAGCGTCTGCACATCGGCACGACCGACGGACGGCTCCGCCTGTAGAGCTGCAATTAATCGCGGCTCTACAGCTCGAAGTTAAAGCCCTTTTCCTTGAGCTGGCAATACCGCTGAGGATCAAATCGGTAGAGTTGGGCGGCCCGGTGAGCTACGCCAGACTGCTTTTCTGCCAGGGGGATCAGCAGCGCCATGTTGAGAATTTTCTTGCGGAAGTTGCGCTTGTCTAGGGGCGTGCCCAGGATCACTTCATAGAGCTGCTGTAGCTGGGTCAGGGTAAATTTTTCGGGCAGCAGCTCAAAGCCGATGGGCTCATAGCGAATTTTGTTTCTTAACCGAGTTAGCGCGAGCTGAGCGATCTCGCAATGGTCAAAGGCCAGGGGCGGCAGCTCCTCCACGGCAAACCAGCGAGCCGCGCGGGCATCGGTCGCGGCCTGTACGGCGTGGTCGTGGAGGTTGACCAGAGCGTAGTAGGCTACAGTGACAATGCGATCGCGCGGATCTCGATCGACGCGACCAAAGGTGTAAAGCTGCTCCAGGAATACATGCCGCACGCCGGTTTCTTCGGCCAGCTCTCGCAGCGCGGCAGCCTCTAGCGACTCTTCAGGCTGCACAAATCCACCCGGCAAGGCCCACCGATGCTCAAACGGCGGCAGCTGGCGCTGGATCAGCAAGATCTTGAGCCCCTCCTGCCCATTTAGACCCAGCACGACGCAGTCTACGGTCAAACCGGCACGGGGATAGGCATAGCAGTAGGACATAGAGGAGCTGAGCCGCCAGATTGCCCCTTTCATTATGCCGCCTCCCCCATACTGCTCTGCCCGGTTAGATGAAAGCTGGCATTCTGGGCAAAGCGCTTTGTTGGACGGGCAGACAGATCTCAAAGGTGGTGTAGCCGGTTTGACTTGAGGTCAGAGAGAGACTCCCCCCGTGGGTTTGGGTAACAATCTGGTGGGCAATGGCCAGCCCCATACCGGTTCCCTCTCCCACCGGCTTGGTGGTGAAGAAGGGGTCAAAAACTAAGTCCCTGACGGCTTCAGCAATGCCGATACCGTTATCCGTAATGCCGATGCGGACCTGCCCAGAGGAATCCCAGCGGGTAGTTAAGCTGACGGTTGGCAGGGCCTCTTGCCAAGGCTGGCTGCCTTCAAGCGTGCGGGCATCGAGCGCATCAATGGCGTTTTCTAAAAGCTTGACAAAGACCTGGTTGAGCTGGCCCGCGTAGCACTCTACCTTGGGCAGGTCCGCATACTGGCGCAAAATTCGGATTTCCGGTCGCTCTACAGTGGCGGCCAATCGATGCCGCAAAAGCTGCAGCGCGTCTTCCAGTCCGTCAGTCAGCCGGACAGACTTGAGTTCGGCTTCGTCTAGCCGCGAGAAGTTGCGCAGGGCAGTGACAATGTCTCGAATCCGGCTGGCTCCATGCTCCATCGAGCCTAGCAGCCTGGGGGTGTCTTGCATGACAAAGTCTAAATCTAGATCGTCCAGTTGAGCCTGCACCGGGGCCGGTAGCGCGGCAGCGTGCTGCTGGCAGAGCACCGCTAGCTCCAGCAGATCCCTGGCAAAGCCTCGCAGGTAGGACAAGTTTCCGGTAATCACGCCCAGAGGGTTGTTAACCTCGTGGGAAATGCCCGCAACGAGCCGCCCCAGACTAGACATTTTCTCGGTTTGCACCAGCGCTGCCTGAGCCGCCCGCAGCTCTCTCAGAGTCTTTTTTAAGCCGTCTTCTGCTCGCTGGCGTTGGGCCACTTCCAGCTGCAGCTGATCTAGCAAGGTGGCCTGATGGAGAACCTTGGCCTCCAGCGAAACCAGCAGGGCAATGCCGATCACGATGCCAGCGGCGGCGCTAATCAGGTTATCCAGAAAGCCCAGGTCCAGCGTCATGAGGCTCGGTAGCGCCATCATATCGATATCTAAACTGGGAAAGATGGCCGCGGGCAGCGGGGCTGGCCCAAAGTGAACCGCCGTCATGCCGGTGTAGTGCATCGAAGAGACGGCTAGCCCGATTAGCAGCGCGCTGCTGACTTTTTGCAGGCTACCTATCACAGTGTTGGTCTGCCGTAGGCAAAAGGTGAGCCAGAGGGCGACAAAGGAAACTGCGATCGCAATCACCACCGAGGCCGCCACGGTAGAAAGATTGTATCGGGCCATCAGCGGCAGTCGCATGGCGGCCATGCCCAGATAGTGCATGGCCGCAATCGAGAGCCCCATCAAAACGCTGCCCAGCGCCACGTTGAATAGCCCCAGCACAGGGCGACTCACCAAACACAGCGCTAGACCTGCCGCCAGCAAAGGCGGCACCGCTGAGAGCACCACCATCACGATGTCGTACTGCACCGGCACCGGCAGCTCAAACGCCAGCATGCCGACAAAGTGCATGCTCCAGACACCTGTACTCAGCGCGATCGCACCTCCCATTAGCCACAGCGTACGGCCTCGGCCTTTAGCCGTCGCCACCTGCCCTGCAAAATCAAGGGCAGCATACGCAGCCAGAACGGAGAGCAAGATCGAAAGCGCAACTAGCCGCAAATCGTAATGATTCAACATGCAGGGAACAGGGACCAATCAAAAAGTTTAGATACATGCAAGGGCAGACCAGCAGGCAAGGTAGCAGCCCAGCCTGATCAGCCTCTATGCGAGAGAAATAGATTTCGGAAGTCAGGACGGGAGCACCGCTTCAGGCGTCTGCAGCAGCACTGGGCAGCAGAAGACCCCGACAGAGAGCACCAATAGTTAGGCGCTTAAAATCAAAACTAGGGGGTTGACAGGTGAGGTGAACTTTTAGAAAGCACTGTGGAGTAGATGCGAGACGGTAACAGCCAAACAGTAGATGCCAACCCAGAACTCCCTGCCTACTGATTACGGGGCAACCACAGGCCGTACCGTAATTTTCAGTAAAAGTAAGCGTTTCAGCTTACCTGGAGCCAATCCTTAAAGATGTTTATTAAGTTTATTGAACTGAATTTATATCTGGCTTCAGCCGTTAGGCAGATACTGTTCTGCCCGAATGTGCCCTTTTTTACTTAATTTAGTGTTAGCTTGACACTAAGCCTTCAGTCAGAACAGGATCCGCTCTAGGTCGGTGCTCCATCTCTGCAGTTTGGCTGGAGCAGGTTTGCTATTGTTCGAGAAGAAAGCCTGAGATCCCTCTCCCTGAGATCCCTTTCCGAGGATTGTCTATGACTACTTCGACCGTCCTACCGCTGCCCGCCTTTTTCAAGCCTGATCGGGTGGGCGAGGTTTGGCGCGTGCCCTACGAGGAGCGGGCGCAGCAGGCCAAAGCCTGGGCCCAAGAACATCAGGTTGGCCCCGCCAGCCAGGATGCACCCCGAATCTGCCTGCTGGCCATTGATGTGCAAAATACCTTCTGTATCCCCGGCTTTGAGCTGTTTGTCGGCGGTCGTTCTGGCGTGGGCGCAGTAGAAGACAACACCCGGCTGTGCCAGTTTATCTACCGCAATCTGGGCCTGATCACCGAAATTGCCCCTACCCTAGATACCCACACGGCTCTACAGATTTTTCACGCCGAGTTTTGGGTTAATGCAGCCGGAGAAAACCCGTCGCCCATGAGCCTGATTCACTACGATGACGTGATCCAGGGCAAGTGGCGGGTCAATCCGGCAATCGCCTCCAGCGTCGGCACCGACTACGGCTCCCTGCAGGAATACGCCCTACACTACACCCGCCAGCTCGATGATCGGGGCAAATATCCGCTCACCATTTGGCCCTACCACTCGATGCTAGGCGGCATTGGCCATGCTCTCGTGTCTGCTTTTGAAGAAGCCTGCTTTTTTCACAACCTAGCTCGCAGCAGCCAAACGCGCTTTGAGGTCAAAGGCGGCAACCCCCTCACCGAAAACTACTCGGTGCTGAGCCCAGAGGTGCTAGAAGATGGGCAGGGGCGTGCGATCGCAAATAAAAACAGCTCCCTGATCGACAAACTCCTTACCTTCGATGCAGTCATCGTGGCCGGGCAGGCCAAGAGCCACTGCGTCGCCTGGACCGTCGAAGACCTGCTCAGCGAAATTTTGGCAAAAGATCCCCAGCTCGCCCAAAAGGTCTATCTGCTCGAAGACTGCACCTCTCCCGTCGTTGTGCCCAACGTCGTTGACTTTACCGACGCAGCTAACGACACCTTTACCCGCTTTGCCCAAGCTGGTATGCATTTGGTACAGTCTTCTACACCCCTGGTTGACTGGCCCAATTTGCCTCTTTAAACGCCTGACCGGTTAAATAGGGCAAAGACGTAGAAGGGCCTCGATCCGCGGCTATCGGTGAATAAACACTTGCCGCAACATCAAGGCCCTAAGTCAAATGGTCCTAAACCAATATTGAACTGTCTCTGCCTAGCGCAGGTTAAAGCTCTTCGCGATCCTCTTCGGCGACTGGCACCACTTCAGGAATAGGCGGGTCCACCACTGGCAGAGGCTGGGGCGGGTCCATCGGAACCGGTTTGGGCGCAAGGGCTGGGGTGGAGCTAGGCGCAGAAGCGACAGGAGCCTCTTGTTGAATGCCTAGCTGCTGTTTGGCCTGAGCTAAGAGGTACGTGGCCCCTGCTTTGCCTGCTTCTACCAAAGATTGTCCCGTGGTCCCCAAAGGCTGGTTCGCAGTACCTTCAGCTTTTTCACTAAAGCCGCTGTACCAAACCCTGGCCTTGCGACCCAGCTGGATCGAATTGTTCCAAAACCAGTCAGCACCGACAAAAACCAGGCAAATTACCAGCCATACCAAAATGCCAGTTTCTCGGAGGATAGCCCAGGTAAGGGTCACAGTTTTTGTATAGGCAGCGCCTGTATCAGAAGCCAGCAGAAGCTGACCAACCTTATTAGCTTGATTTTTAATTCTGTCCATAATTACTCACACCATGATGACGGCTGCTGTTGCCGTTAGTCCAGATAAAGCTTTCGCTCATTGACAGTATACGAGCTCAAAAACGAGCCAGGGGGCATAAAATGCCATCTTTACTCATTCCAAACCTTTTTCAAAACAGCAGCCGGAGCGATATCTGCCACCTTGCCAGTATCAGAGACAACGCCCAAGAAACGCATTTCCTCGCCGGCCGCCGACGGCAATTGGCGATCTGGATGGTTGGCTCCAAAGAGGCCCAAGGCAAAGACCTTCAGAGCGACCGCTAGATACAGCGGGTAACTGTCGGGGCTGATCAGCAAATTCGCTCCTGCCACCAAGGCAGCTACCTGACCGAGGGTCTCTGGCTGCAAAACCTTTAGATCGGGAACCTGCCGGGAAAGGGCAGCAATCGTATCAAAGGTGGATGGCGTTTGCAGAAGAACTAGCGGCAGGTCTGGCTGGCGGCTCTGAAAGTCCTTGAGAATAGCAACCCAGCTCTCCACGGGGTAAACATCTGAGCCTTTGCCCGACAGCGCCTCGGCGGGACCGGGGTAGACCAAAACATAGCCCTGATCGCCCAGCCCTGCCTGTTTGCGGGTCGAGTCGGCCCAGGCGATGTCTCCCTGAGGCACATTGAGAG
>JACVRP010000262.1 GCA_014534385.1 Cyanobacteria bacterium Co-bin13 | reverse complement strand
TCAGCACAGTGAGGGGAATACCGTCGGTCGGATCTAGGGCGATGGTGCGAAGGAGCTGACCTGTCTGCAGGTTCCAGAGCTTGAGGGTTTGATCGGCGCTGGCGCTGGCTAGGGTACGGCCGTCGGCGCTAATTGCGATCGCACGCACCGCATACCGATGCCCGCTCAAGGTTCTCACGACCTCCCCTCGCTCAGTTGTCCACAGCCGCACAGTGCCGTTAGAGAGGCCCGCTGCTACCTGCCGCCCGTCTGGGGTAAAGGCCACGGCATTGGCCACATCGCCGACAATCCGGTCTGATTCGCTGGGGGGTTCCTGGGCCTGACCGGGGTAGGAAAAGCCTTCAATGGCCCGTCCCCGCAGCAGGGTAATAATGCGGTTGCCGCGCTGCACGTTCCACAGGGCCAGGGTGCTGTTTTCGGAGCCCGCGTTGCAGGAGCGCTCGTAGCTGTAGCTGCTGACCGCCAGCACGGTGCTGTCAGGGCTAATGGCCTGGGCCTGAGTGTAGACCGGGCAGTTATTGTTGGAATAGAGCCCTTGAAGGTTGACGGTGTGGGCCATGCGGGGCCGCTGCCAGGAGCCAGCTGCAGGAATCGGCGCATCCAGTGCCGTAGAGAGCCAGTTAAAGAGCACCGGCAGGTAGCGACTGAAGCGCTCGCCCTGCAGATACAGTGCGTCGATCGTGCAGCTGCCGCAGCTCTGAGCCGTCAGCATAGCGTTGATGCGCTCCCAGGAGATCCCGGCCCAGGGCAGGTGCCCCACCGGAGCCTGGAGGGAGAAGTTGAGTTCTGGCTCGGTCAGCCAATCGGGGGAGACGAAGTTGTTGGGATCAGGGGTGGAGCGGGTCCAGCCGACGCGATCGCCAAAGGCTTTGGCAGCCGTATTGGTATTGTCGGGGTTTTGGGCTCTGACCTGATCCCAAATGGCCTTTTGAGCAGTGAAGCCAAAGCGCCCACCGCTAGCCTCGCTCCACAGCCGATCGACGGCCTGCAGCACTTCGGGGGGAATGTTGGTGGCTAGCGGCGAGCCAAAAACGTCGTTGTTAGGATGCACGTAGACTTCTAGAATGCGGCGAGTCTCGGCATCGGCAGCTTGCCAGTTGCGGGCCTTGAGCTGCGCCTCCAGGGCACTGACATTCACCGCAGGGGCCTGATACATACTAGGGATGGGCAGCGTCTGGGCCATCACCCTCTGGGTTTGGGGAGCGGTAAACCAGCTCAGGCTGGTCACGAGCAGTGCGCCCAGCAACACGAATGCAAGAAAAGAACGCTTCATAGAACCTGTTTGAGATTGAGAGTTGGGGGTTTGGGGGCCAAAGCGGCTTTACAAAATAACTCTGACGAACATGAAACAACCCTGCTTTTCAAGGGGGGTAGGGGGGATCTCAAACTCGAACCTAGTAAGATTCGGAACCGCTAGAAGTTTGCTTGTGGCGGTTTAGCGCGAGTGAATTTTAGGTTAGGTGCGATCGCACACCTCCTCTCCACTACCTTGGGGCGGCTTTAGCAGGTAAAGCAGGGCAATTCCCGTAATCACGCCATAGGTCGTCCAAGCGACGCCGTTGACAATGCCAACTAACGCAATGGGTAAAGACGGGCAAACGGCAGCACACATTGCCGCCCCAACGCCCCCCTTAACCACGCCAGCAGCCAGATTAACCAACAGCCACTGGCTCGGGCGAATGCGGCGGTTAAGCACCAGCGCCTGAGCCAGGGCCATTGTCAAAACCGGAACCGGACCGGTCACGAGGTTGAGCCAAAAGACCTCCCAAAGCCCAAACTGTTGCCACAGGGCGTTGACCAGAGGTGTATAGAGGTCAATGCTAAGCGACAGCACCAGACTGCCGACAATCCAGCCCAAGGCGCTGGCCCAAGGCCACCACCGCACCTGCTGCACCGTATGCCGAAGCACCGACCACTGCAGCGTGCCTAAAACGGCTCCTGTCAGCACTAAGGTTGCGGCAAACTGCATTCCATTACTTTCAAGAAAGCCGACCACAAATCCACCCAGCAGGTTAGCAAGAACCCACATCAGCAGAAATAGGGGCGGTTGGGCCTGTCCAGCCACTGCGCGGGTCATAGCGTTAACTCCTCAACGATTTCAGCGAGATGCGGCTCAAACTGCTGCAGCGCATCGTAGTCGGAGAAAGATCCGGTTGGGTCGCCAGCAATCATACCTGTGGCAATGACGTATAGCGTGGTGCCATCGGTCGCGGCGTAGCCCAGGCTGTAGTCGGCCAGGGTGCCGTTTGCATGGTTGGTGGTGAAGCTGTAGCGGATGCCGGATAGGTCACCTACCGGGACTGCCTCAGGAGCCTGACTGGAGAATTGCAGGGTGGGCGCACCCAGTTTCCGGTCCTGCTCAATTGAGGTATAGAACTCGGTGGCCCAGGCTCTGAGCGCAGCATCCCGATCGCCTCCGGCTTCTGCCATCTTGGCCCCAAAGTTTGAGCCAGCCACGGTTTCAGTAAATAGCTCAACGGTACCGATGATGTCGCCATCAACGTAAACGCAGAGCAGTGTCGGGTTTTCGCAGGGGCTGACCTGCCAACCGGCTGGGGCAGAGGTTGAACCTAGAATGGCTGACCAGCTAGGTAGGTCGGTTGGAATAGACGACATTGCACCTGGAGGAACGGGTTCTGGCGGCAGGGGGGCCGGTTGGGGCCGCATTTGCAGATCCGCGCAGGCCGTCAGACTAGCGATGATGAGTAAGCTTCCACTGAGGGAAAGGAGGCGAGTAGCAATGTTCATGGTGGGGGGTTAATACAAAGTTGAGGTGTGGACTCCACACTATTTTCTATCTTTAGAAACAGGCCGTTCTTGTGGTTACAGAAATCGATACGGCCTGTAACAATGGTGTTTTCAGAGCCATCCAAGTAACTCACAGCGAAGGCAAATGTTGCTTATCTAATGCTGCGACAGACTTCAGAGCTAATCACGTAGATTCATGTTTTTTAGTTGGCGGTGTACCAGTTTTTTATCTGGCTTTAAATCAGGCAATGAGTCCGTAAAGCTCTGGTTGCCGTGTGAATCAACCTGAGTCAATTACTTCGTATCAAAGTTTTCTGCCCTATGTCAATCTGTTAGACATCTTTAAAGACCTAACTAGAGATGCCACGCTGGCTACCCTAGATCTTCCCGATTTGTGCCTAACCTCGGCAGTACTCCACTCATTTGGATAAGGACTGGATTCTGGGCTAACGCTTCAAAACTCTGCTGAGGTGCTTTACTAATTTTCCTGATGCGGACTACGGATGCTTCACTGGGCGCAGGTGCCTGCGTTTCACCAAGAATTCTCTGTAGTCAAATTCAGAAAATTTTTACCAGGCTTAGCCGGTTTCACGGCTCAGTTGGAGGGTGTATCTACTGCCAATTAATTTGCTTTTCTACGCACTAAAAGCAAGAAGCATAAATGATAAAAATCTACACATTAAAGAGCAGGAATAGCCGCTGCTTGTAGCTGTAGATCTTGATCTGAAATTCTATCGGTTAGGACTAGAGCACAGCCGAGCTTTATACGCTTCACCGCGTGACTCTCAGCAACCGTATCCACAACACTCTTCAATCTTAAAAGGACTCGTCTCATGACCCGCACGCGCAAGTCAAACACTCCTTCCGACGCTGAAAATACCAACCCAGAAAACTCAGAGTCCTTGCCAATGCAGGCTGGGCCGCTGGCCGTTGAGCCGGTTGACGCTGCCGTTGCAAGTGGTGTCGATCGCCTGATGGAAGTCATCGAAAAGACTGTTGAGACCGTGGGCAGCGACGACGCAGAACGCCAAATGCTGCGGCAGGGCGTCACCACGATTGTGCAAGATACGCTGCTCGATTTTCTCAAGCCCCAGGAGAGCGAGCTTAGTGCCGTACCTATGGGGCTGATGACCTCTGATAGTGGGGCTCGACTGCTGGCAAATGAAGGCGACACCACCAATACGGCTCTGGACGCTGCCGTGAGAGGTTCTCAGCAGGTGGGCATGGCCTTTGTGGATTTCACCCAGGGGCTAATCACCGGCACGTTTAACTCCATCATCAAGGCCACCATCGACCAGATGAAGGCCTACAGCGAGATGGTGGCCGATATTACCAAGAGCCTCAAAGAATTTGCCTCCGACAACGTTTCTGAAGACGCTGTGCAGGAGAAGCTGGCCCAACTCACCTTTGCAGAGTCGGTAGGCGGCAAAGAGACAGCCTTTGCAGTGAAAAAAGACCAGCCCCGCCGCGCCTATCACCTCAAGCGCCTCTACTACCTGGCCCCCCTCACAGGTGGACACCGGGTTGAAATTCTCAAGGTGTTTGGCTTAGAGAGTTTGGTCGAAAACGGCATCATCAATGAAAAAGAAGCTCAGCGCCTGTTTGACAGCGCTGACTTCGATAAGGTGGGCGGCATTTCAGCCAACGGCAGCACTCAGTACCTGGCTGCCGATATCGTGACCATTCAGGCTGCCATTAAGCACGGTTTGGCCAGAGACGGCATGAACCAGCTACGGCAGATGGCGCGAGAAGGGATGGCGCGAATTGTCATTACCGAAGGGGAGATCAACACCAAGCTCATCTTTCAGGTGTCTTCTAGCGAAACCAACACTTCGCGTACCACCAACACCAACCGCAATAGCTTTGGCGGCTCCGTCCGAGGCGGTGCCTATTGGGGCTGGGGCAGCGCCAGCATGAATGCCTACTACAACCAGCTCAACGTCAGCACAGTAGATCAAACCTCGGTAGGCAATATTGAGACGCTGACCCAGATGAGCGGCCAGGTCATCTTGAAGTTTAAGACGGACTATAAGCCTCTCAATGACGGCACTGGCACTGTGAAGGAGTCGGATCTCGCGCCGATCATTTAAGCGCCTGCACGTAGGGTGTGTTGCGCTAAAGCGATAGCGCACTGCATCCCCTGACGAAAGCTGCTTTTCGCTGGATCTGGTGCGTCACGTGCTGCGATGACGCACCCTATTGGATACCTGGAAACTCAATGCCTTCCCTTTACTTTGGCACGCTGGTGGAGCTGGCGGCGGGTGCGATCGCAAACATCCCCACCACCCAGCAGCTAGCGCCCGATACCCTGCCAGCCCTTTTGGCCCAGTCTCAACTGAGGGAACTGCCGCTGGGGTCCGCGCTGCCCCAGCTCACGCTGGACGAAATCGAGATTGATATTCCCGTTCACTTTTACATTTCGCGGGGGCAGATCTCTTCAACCTCTGCCAAGACCTCGCCCGCTGCCCGACTAATGACCGCGATGCCCTCGCCCCTGGTGCCAAAATCAGCGGTAGCGTTGAGCCATTTTAGAATGACCTTAACCCTCAACTCCGATTCACCTGCCTCCAGCTCAAGCTAATTCCTTAGGTGCCGTAGCTACTGTGCAAAACAGCGATCACCCCCCCAGCGCTAATACCCCGGCTGATTTGCCGAATGAAGAGTGGGAACTGTCTGAGCTAATTCAGCTCGTCACGGCGGAGCTGGACCAGGCCCAAGATACGTTGATTCTCAAATCCCAAAATCGACGCCTGTCGATGATGGTCAACCAGCTCAGCCTGGATTTGCAGGTAGATGTGCGC
>JACVRP010000420.1 GCA_014534385.1 Cyanobacteria bacterium Co-bin13 | reverse complement strand
GGGCTGCTCAGTACGGCAGCCTTTTACGCGGCCTACTGCTGGATTGTGCTGGATGCGATCGCAGGCCGCATCTCCCTGGGCGACTTGACCATGTACCTGACGGTGTTTCGCCAGGGACAGAGCACCTTTACTGGCGCACTCAGCTCAATTGGCGGCATGTACGAGGACGGGCTATACCTCTCCAACCTGTACGAGTTTCTAGAGCAACCCGTAGCTGAAGAAAACGGCTACGCCCGCTCTGGCGTACTGCCCAAAGATGGGCTGCGGTTTGAAAACGTCTCCTTTTCCTACCCCGGCAATAGCGAACCCGCCCTGCGTCAAGTCTCCTTTCACCTAAAGCCAGGGGAAAAGCTGGCCATCGTCGGCGAAAACGGCTCTGGCAAAACTACCCTGATCAAGCTGCTGACCCGCCTCTACACACCCACCACCGGGCGCATTTTGCTCGATGGCCGCGACCTAAAAGATTGGGATATTGAGGTGCTGCAGCAGCGAATCGGCGTGATTTTCCAGGACTTCGTCCGCTACCAGTTCACGGTGGGCGAAAACATCGGCACCGGAGACGTTAGCCACTTCGAAGCCGAAGACCTCTGGCAGACTGCCGCCCACAAAGGCACCGCCACCCCGTTCATCGAATCGCTTCCTCAGGGATTTCACACCCAGTTGGGCAAATGGTTTCGCGGTGGCCAGGAACTCTCCGGCGGCCAGTGGCAAAAGATTGCCCTCTCCCGAGCCTTTATGCGCACCCAGGCCGATGTGCTGGTGCTGGACGAACCCACCTCGGCAATGGATGCTGAAGCCGAAACCCAAATCTTCGACCACTTCCAAAAAGTTACCGAAAAGCAAATGGCGATTCTCATCTCCCACCGCTTTTCTACCGTTCGTCAGGCCGACAAAATCATTGTGCTGGCCAACGGCACCCTGATTGAGGAAGGCACCCATGAGGAACTGCTTCAGCAGCAGGGCCGCTACGCCCGCCTATTCTCCATGCAGGCTGCGGGATATCGTTAATATGAGCTGAATTAAACCGTTGCTGCCAGCTGGTGATTTAAGGCTTCGACGTCAATCTCATGGCGTTCAAACAAATCACTCAAAATTTGTTTGTCTGTCTCAGCTAGTCGGACGAGCCCCCAGAGGAGGTGCTCAGTTCCAATTGTCTTTTTGCCCTGCAGCCGAACAACCTGCAAAGCAAGCTCTAGAACGAACTTGTTTTGCGGGCTAAACCTTAGATTTCCGTGGGCTTCAAAAGAATGTTCGGTGGTAGGAACTTCTAAGGTTGCACCATGAGTCCGCAGCAGTTGGGCGGCGATCGTTGTTGGATCAGCTAGCAACCCAGCTAGTAAATGTTCTGGCTCAACTTGCTGACTCTGCATATGTGTCGCGTCATTTTGAGCAAACTTGATGACGTTGATGGCCTTGTCTGTAAATCGCTCAAATCCAAAGTCGAAACCAAAGAAATTTTTGACCCGCTCAACTAACGTTTGCATAGAATTCTTTGCCTCGTAGATAAAAACGTCTTCAACGGCAACGTTAAACAGGCTGGCAATCTTGAAAGCCATATCCAGGCTGGGATCAAACTTGCCAGACTCAAAACCATTGACCGCCTGACGACTGACCCCTAGCGCTCTGGCAAGGTCAGCCTGTGACCATTGGTGTCGCTGGCGTAGATCTTTCAGTCGGTTTTTCATGAACTGTCTAGGTTGTCAAGTAATACTTTACGTTGCTATCAAACGAAGTGTCAAGTGTAGCTTGACAGGTTGTAGGTGCGATCGCACCTACAACCTGTGTGGAGGCGTTGTAGACCTGAAACAACGCAGCATTCATCAAGAATTGGCTTTCCTGATGAATGCTGCGTTAAGTGCCATGATGATAAACCTGCAGGAAGGGCGGGTCCTGCGCCTCAATCAGACAGGCAGATCTACGGTGCTAAGGCGGTTCCAACCAGGCAAGCTCCGGTCAAGCTGGCCCCTTCTAAATGGGTACCCTCCAGCTCTGAGCAGAGCAAATTGGCTCCGGCCAGGGTTGCACCCGCCAGATTGGCCTCTCGCAGGTCGGCTTCTTCTAGGTTGGCGTTGTCTAGTCGTGCCCCCTGAAGGTCAGCCCGCGACAGGTCGGCCCCTTGCAGATTAGCCCCGCTCAAGACAGTGCCGCGCAGGTCAGTTCCCCGCAGGTCAACGCCCTGTAGGTTCACATTCATTAAGTTGGCCCCGCTGAGAAAGGCCCCAGCCAGGCTCACCCCGCTGAGACGAGCCCCCATGAGATTAGCGCCGCGCAGGTTAGCGCCGCGCAGGTCAGCCCCAGAGAGGTCGCACTGCATCAGGTTGGCTCCCCAGAGATTGGCCCGCAGGTCGGCTCCGGCCAGGTTTGCCCCCATCAGGTTGGCTCCCTCTAGGTGCGCACGGGACAAATTGGCGCGGGACAGGTCAGCGCCTACTAGATTGGCTCCGGCTAGCTGCATGCCAGACAGATCAGCCCCAGTTAAGTTTTCGTCTTCCAGATCGGCTCCGGCTGCATGGCGCAACTGCCCCGACCGAATTGCCTCAATATCCATAGCTCAGCGATTAGGAGGACAGCATTTCTGAAGGTAGAACCACGGGCTCTTCGTCGTCAATGTTGAGTAGGCCCGCTCCCATACTCAGCTTGGTTGGAATGCTGGGCAGGCTAATACCCTGCTGCAGCCCTTTCACCATCAGACTAAGGATGTCTACCAGCTTCGGATCCCAGCGCTGCGACTGCTCAGCTTGGCAGGTGGACAGAGCTGATCCTAACAGGTCACTGAGGTCGGCATCTTGAGGGGCTTGCGATCGCATCTCCGCCAGCCGCTGCTGAAAGGTGCCGACCAACCCCAACATGCGCGACTCCAGCGGAATCTCATCGCCCGCCAACCCCGCAGGCTGGCCCTGGCCATCCCAGCTTTCGTCTTGGTGGGTAATGATGGCGGCAACCGCCCGCAGCCGGGGCATGATCCGCAGGGCCTGAGTGCCGGGGACGAGAGGACAGCTAGGGGCATCGTCTGGCGACCCCATGCTCTCAGCCGTGGAGGGGGCAATGCGGTAGAGCAGCCCCGCCAGCCGCAGCCGCCGCAGCTGCCAGGCCGGCAGATCGAGCAGCTGGCCCATCATTTCCAGCAGAGAAGACACTTCGCTAGCCGCTAGGGGATTGATTGGATCGCTTAGATCAACCAGCTGAGCCATCCGCAGAAACGCCTGCAGCTCGTTGGAGGTGAGATTGTGGTTGAGGTCTTCAACCAGGTCAAAGGCGTTGCTAGAGAGCGTGTCTTGGCGGCAGTCTTGCAAATAGCTCACTACTCGGGTGACAGCCTGGCCTAGCCCCTCGCCAACTGCTGCAATATCTAGATCGGGGTTTTCCTGGCAAATCTGCTCGAAGTGCTGGCTGAGGCCCTGCTGCAGGTCGGCGTCATACTTACCGACATGTGCGATCGCAATCTCCACCGCCTCCTGCACCAGGGTTGGCTCAAAGGTCCAAAACCCGTAGAACTTGCGCTCTAGATCATGCTCGGGAGGG
>JACVRP010000028.1 GCA_014534385.1 Cyanobacteria bacterium Co-bin13 | reverse complement strand
CTCCTCCACTCACCGGCTCCTCTGCCTTTTACTCTGACCTTCTCAGCTCAGCTTCAACTGCTGAAAGCAATGCTGTTAGGGTCGCACGTACGGACTCATGAGTGTAGGCGTCGTTGGGATGGGGGGCTTGGCCGGGCTGCTGAAAGTAGGGTCGCTCGTCAAAGATTTGGCCCCATCGCACATCGGCCTGTCTAACAACTTCGTAGAGAGTTTCTGGGGTGTTGAGAATGTCTTGCAGAATCTCCTGCAGAGCCGCTAGGGGACGATTCATATAGCGGCTAACCTGAGCATCTTGAGCCTTGACCCAGGTTTGCAGGACGGCCTGGAGGGCACCGATTGAGTCGTCCAGGTGCTGGTCGAGACATAGATTAATCTGGGTAATGGCCTGCACCAGTGGGGGAATGGGCGATTCTCCTTTCATGAAGTCGCTGCCCTCGCGGCCAATGGCCTCTGCCAGAGAAAACTTGCGGGTCAGCCGCAGTTCCTGCTGCAGGTTACTATCCGGGTCGGTGTCTAAATCGGCGTCTAGATGGGTCATCGTGCCAGAGAGCATGCTTTCCCCATTATGGGCGGTAAGGCCGTTACCCCTTACACAAGCTGCTAGGACTGGCCTAGTGCGGGAGCCTCTAAAACGTTGACGTCAATCAGCGGAGTCACGTTAAAGCCCTGATTTAGCAGGTGAGCCTGAATTGTTTCCGTCAGCTCAGCCTGAATTGCCTCTTCAGACTGCTCAACATCGGGCTGGCGCTGCACATACAAGACGCACAACAGCGTATTTTGCCCCTTAATATTTGATCGAGTAAAGCGCACGTTGGACTCGACTAGCTCCACCTCAGCAGCCTGCTCAATTACTTTTTGCACCTCAGCATTGGCCTGCTGCGCCCGGCTGGAGCGCTCCAGACCTGGGGAGATAGTGAGCTGCCAGGTGAGCAGCCCCGCCAACGCGATCGCACTGACCCCCAACGACACCGGAAAGACTCCCCGCTTGCCTCGCTGGTAGCGAGCCCCCTGGGTAGACAGGCCAAAGAAGCGAAACAGCATAGCCGCCGCTAGGTTAATGCCGCTGAGCTGCAGCAGCAGTAAAAACAGCCCATTAACCGCCAGATCCCAACGGTTAACGGCAGCGGCCATGCCAACAATTCCGGCAGGGGGAGCCAGCGAGGCAGCTACCAGCATCCCCGTTGCAGCCCCAGAGACCAGACTGCTGCGCTCCGACTGAATTAAGTTAATTGCACCAGCTGCTCCGGCGGCTAGAGGCAGCAGGACAGCCACCGCCGAGATCTGGCTTTGCTCAATCATCAGCGGGGTGGGGATCTGCTGCTGAAAGATCAGGCTGAGCAGGGCAGCCACAACAATGGTTACCGATAGCGCCACAAAGTAGCGGAGCACGCTGCGGCCTAGCAGGTGGCGGTCGCCTCGGGCAGTTGCGAACGCAGTATTCATCGCCGGTCCAGCCAAGGGCGCAATCAACATGGCGGCACCCAGCAAAAAGCTAGTTGCCGTATACAGTCCGATCCAGACCACCACCCCAGCCACCGCCGCGTAGCTCAAAAACCCCTTCCATGACCCCACGCTTTGTAGACCAGCCAGAAAAATCTCGATGGGGCTACGCTCTTCGACCTGTTTGACCTGCTGGGCAGCAGCGTCGGCAGGCGGGTGCAGCGCCATTACCCCCGTGGGCAACAGGGTAACTTTGAGGTTGGGCAGATCCTGCAGCTGATCTAGCAGGGTCTCAACTTTTTGGTTAGAGACATGCACCAGCACTATGTCCAGGCAGTCATCTCCCTCCGCCTGCCATTGGGCCAGGTTTGTGCCGTCACAGTCTTTAGCCTTTTGCAGCACAGTTTGGCCGCAGCCGCAGGGGACTTGAATCAGCAGTTGGCGCATCGTCTTTATCGGGGCTAAGGGAAACAATGGGTCTGCACGCTCCCATGCTGCTGGCCTGTGCCGGTTTCTGCATCGCTCAAAAGTTCAGTACGCTATGGGCAGATTCAACTTAGATCCTACAAGTACTATGCGACTAATCTAAATGGGGCAGGACCGAGAAAGCTTAAAGCCTATTCAAGGGGCAAACCGCTCGCTGCGCCGCCGCCTGACGCTAAAGGGAGAATTTGCCCTTGCGATCGCGCCCACCGCCATTGTCCTCGGCGTTTTAGCCCTGGTCGAAGCACTTAGCGAGCAACGGCTACTCTTCGCCTCTCTGGCCTCCAGCGCCTTTCTGATCTACCTCGACCCGCAGCACGGCACCAACTCGGTTCGCACCCTGGTGGTGTCTCAGGTCATGGCAGCCATTCTAGGTTTTTTAGCCTATCTGGTCCTCGGTTCTGGGTATCTGTCTGGCGGCACTGCAATGGTCATCACCATTGTGCTGATGATTCTGTTAGATGCCGTTCATCCGCCAGCGGTCTCTACCTCTCTCAGCTTTGCGCTACGGGCCGGAAATGAGAGCAACCTAGTGCTGTTTGGCCTGGCCGTAGGCATTACCGCTACTCTAGTTATGCTAGAGCGAGTAGCTCTGTGGGTTCTTGCCCGGTATAGCCGTACAGCGTCAAATTCATGAGCGTCTACGATATTTTGAGCCAAAGTCAGCGTCAGCGGGTCAGCGATGGCGCTACGCTGCCGATTTTGAAGGGCTGTGAAACTGCCCCTCATCAGCTAGTGCTGGTCTGGTCCCAGCTAGGAGATTTTGACAGCCTTGAATATGCCTGGTGGCTCCAGCGAGAGCTGCCCCGGCTCAAAGACAAAGGAATTGCGGTGCGGGCGATCGGCATTGGCGATCGCACTGCCGGAGAGCAGTTTTGTGCCTACACTGGATTTCCAGCCGACTGGCTGTTTGTCGATCCCCAGGCCGATCTGCACCGCCAGCTCGAACTTTACCCCGGCCTTGCCCTTAAGCTGCCGGGGCTCAAGTCGGGTCAAAATGCCTGGCTCAACCTGATGCTGATGTGTGCTGGCATCGGCAGCCCAGGCACCCTGGCTGAGGTGTTTCGAGGGTATACGGGCGATCGCAAGGCCCCTCAGCTAATCGACGATGATGAGGTGGTCAAGGCCGCTCCTCTGCCGCCCTTGCGCGGCTCATTTTTCCAGTTTGCGGGGGGCAGGGGGTTTCAGCGTCCGTTTGAGCTGGCTACTCTGCGATTGCGAAACATGGCAGAAGTGCTCAGCCGCTGGCAAACCTACGTCCCCGATGCCGCTTATCTAACCCAGCGCGGCGGCACCTTCCTATTCAATGCTCAGGGTGAACTGCGCTACGAACACCGAGACCCCGGTATTCTCGGCTTCGCTGAGAATAAGCACTACCCGCTGTCTTTTCTATCAGAAGTCTGAACTTTAGTGCACCGCACCCTTGGAGCGATGAAGCAGGCAATGCCCTGCTGGCACTATAGCGATTAATTTGCTGCTATCTTGCTGTCGCCCCTTCAATGAACCCTATCCCTAACCTGCAATACGCTCAAGCCAGCTCTTTATCGGACCTGTTTGCCCCTGATTTAGCCGATACCCAGGGCGCATTTCTGCTCAACTACCCGGCCACGGCAAGCTGGGCCGCCTACCCCAATACACAGCGCTCCTTTCGGCAAGACGGCAGTAGCGAATCGAACAACACCTCCTTTGACAAAATTTGCCAAAAAGAATCCTGGAAAAACCTGGCAGTGTTGGGTGATGGGGTTCGGGGCATTATCATTTCGCCTGTACAGCCAGAGCTGCTGCATTACTGGCGGGATCATTTCGGCCACAGCTATACCAATGTAGAAACGATTGACTGCTCCATCTACCTAGATGAGCTGAGCCAAAGCGATCGTATCGACCCAATTGTGACGCTGTTTCCCTTCGATCACCTCAAAGCCGAGAAACACGCCGTTTCACCCGATACCCACTACCGCCTCCTCAGCAAAGTAGCGCTTAATCAGCTGGGGGTGCAGTGCCCTTATTACGACAGCTACGACCTGCGTCGGACCGGCATTGAAGACATCCCGCTGCCTCAGCAGTTCCCGTACCTGATCAAAACCTCCCACGGGCTCTCCGGTGAGGGGACGTACATTATTAGAAACCCTAGCGATCTCCACTACTGCCAGCTAGAGCTGAAAAAGTATCTAGACATTGAGCTGCTCCAGACCGTAATTGTCTCTGAATTTATTAAAGACGTTGTAGAAAACTACTGCGCTCAGTTTTATGTCAGCCGGGCAGGGGAGATTAGGCTCATCGGCACCACCCGACAGCTCACAACAGCAGAGGGAGACTACATGGGCGGGGTAATTGACTACTCCCAGCCTGACATGAGCAAATTTTTTGAAATGATTGCCGCCATCGGTCAGTACGCCCATCAGCAGGGTTATTTTGGTGTCGTTGGGTTCGACGTCTTAGAAACCCAGGACGGACAGCTCTACGCCATCGACGCCAACTTCCGGGTCAACGGCTCAACGCCCCTTTGCCTGCAGCGACAAACCCTATTAGAAGCAGGCAAAGCAGTAGCAAAATACTCAACAGACTACCGAATGAATGGAACCCTAGAATCGATTCTGGCTGAGCTTAAACCCGAACTTGACCGCAAAGATCTGATGATTTTGTCAGCCCTAGAGAAGGTCAAATACGGCAACATCTACACCGATATCTACGGCATCGTCGCCGGTGCAACCCTTGAGGATCTGCAGCAAGCTGAGCGCAATCTGCAGCGCAAGGGCCTGCACCTGCAAAGCTAATCGCTACTCAAAAATTGCCCACCCCCATCATTCCCCTATTCCCGCGTCCCCGCGTCTCCCCATCCCCAAAGGTTCACACTTCCATTAAGCAACGTCGAAAAATGGCCCCGCCCCCACCCCGTTTCTTTAAAGATCGGCCCATAATCAAAAACACTGCACGTCGAGCTAAAGATATTCAGTATGGGACTTAGCGATAAAATTCAAGACAAAACTATACGAGAGAATATTGCGGCTGACTTTGCCAAGCTGATGGACGAACAAGTAGCCACCAAAAATGGGCTCTCCGGCATGGCCCTCAAAACAGCCTATGGCATAGTCAAAGGCGCAGGCGCAGGCTACATTCCAGGAGCCATTGGGCGTATTTTGCCAGATGCCTTTGCTGCTCTCGACCCCATGTGGAATGAGGGCCTGCAGGCAGGCGATCCGGTTGGGCACTTAGTCCAAAACAGCGCTCGAACCGCCGACACGCTGCTTAGCGTCACCGATGCCCGTATTGAAAAGACCAATAACGGCATTGTGCGCTCCTCCTATAACAAATTCCGCAAATCGGTTAAGGGAGATATCGAAGCCGCCGTTCCAGGCATGGCGAAGATTATTGATGCCCACGTTCAGGGCTAAATTTTCCCGCATTCTGCCTAAGGGGGTGTCTACTTCGTTAGCAAGATGATTCTCCTAGGGGACTTGCCTAGGGTAAAGGCAAACCTCTAGGAGAATCCCATGCCGATTCAGCAGCTTTCGCTTCACCAGATCAACCAGGACATGCAGCAGTGCATTCAAAACTGTTTGGACTGTCACAGCATCTGCCTTAACACCATTACCTACTGCCTGCAGCAGGGCGGTCATCACGCCGAGCCTGCTCATATTCGGCTGATGATGGACTGCGCCGAGAGCTGTCAGACCAGCGCCAACTTCATGCTGCGAAACTCTGACCTGCACGCCCATTTCTGTGGAGCCTGTGCCGAAGTTTGCCAAAGCTGCGCTGAGGATTGCGATCGCATGGGCGACGATGCCCAAATGAAAGCCTGTGCCGAGATGTGCCGCCGCTGCGCCGAAACCTGCCGCCGCATGTCCATGTCCATGGCCTAAACTCCCCCTTCCAGCTCCGTACACACTAAAAACTGGTTAGACACATAACCCCTGATCCCCTCCGGCGTGGTGACTAAGCTCCAAGAGCCGCCGTTGCTGTTGTAGGTTACGACCAGGTCATTTTCCAGGAGGGCAATTACCTCGTCGTAGAGCGAAGGCCCCGTCCGCAGGTTTGCAGGACCGCCATCGAGCGTTTTAATCTGCATATAGCCATTGAACTGTCTGCCGCTGAGCGGGCTAGGAGCCAGCAGACGGGCCTCGGCCCAGCCAGTGGCTCCCTGTGGCAGAGTAATTTCGGCCCAGCCGCCAGTGCGATCGCTTAGGTTAAACAGCACCTCGGTGCCGTTGGCTACAGACGTTGTGACATCGGCAGCGAGGCTGGGATAGCTGCGAACGTAGAGCGGCCCCTCAGTCTGTACAATCCGAAAACTGGATCTGCAGACGCTGACGGGCATCTGAGCCTGACCGGGCAGCGGTACCAGTAGAGAGCCTGCAAAGATCGAAGGTAGCCAGAACCTGAGTGAGCGTGTCTGCATAGGACCAAAGGGAATAGGGCACAGCTTACCGCCAGAATTATGGGTGAAAAGCCCGGTAGCAAATGTCATGATGGATAGGGTTTGCTGATTCTTTAAAGTTTTTTCGGATTTCTTGAGCCTCAATGTTGTCTGCTTTTTTGCCTGCCGCCGCCGCCGCGCTAACCGAAGACACCTCAATTCAGCTAGTCCAGCAGATGCAGCAGGCTGCGATCGCAACCCCCCTGAGTCCGCAGCCCATTTCTACCGCCTTTGTCTGCCAGGGAGAGGGCGTGCCCCTGCTGCTGCTGCCCGGCTTTGACAGTTCTCTGCTGGAGTTTCGGCGGCTGGTGCCACTGCTGGCCCAACAGGTGCAAACCTGGGCGGTCGATCTGCTGGGTTTTGGCTTTAGCGATCGCAGCCTACCGACCCTCGATCCGGGGGCGATCAAGCTGCACCTGCACAGTTTTTGGCAGCAACAAATCGGTCGCCCGGTGGTGTTGGTAGGGGCCTCTATGGGGGGAGCGGCGGCGATTGACTTTGCGCTCACCTATCCAGAGTGTGTAGCGGGACTGGTACTGCTCGACAGCGCCGGATTTGCGGCCGGTCCGGCAATGGGCCGCCTGATGTTTCCCCCCCTCGATAGCTGGGCCACTGCGTTTCTAGCCAGTCCGGGGGTGCGCCGCCGCATTAGTGAGCAGGCCTATTGCGATCGCGCCTTTGTCACGGCCGATGCCCAGCTCTGTGCCTCCCTGCATCTACAAAGCCCCCGCTGGAAAGAAGCCCTGATCGCCTTTACTAAAAGCGGCGGCTACAACTTCCTCAACCAAAAGATTCCGCAAATTACCTGCCCCACCCTGATCATCTGGGGCAGGCAGGACCGCATTTTAGGCATCAAAGATGCGGCTCGCTTTGAGCAGGCCATTGTCAACAGTCAGCTAGTCTGGATTGAGCAGTGCGGCCACGTGCCCCACCTGGAAAAACCCCAGGAGACAGCTGCCGCTATCCTCCCCTTTGTCAACACCCACATCCTGCAAAGCCTGCCCTAATATTTTTTGAATTCATTGCGTTTGTAGAGGACATGGCTATACTAATTGCTGAACTCAGCCTGGTATTCCTGGTGCTAAACGTGGACGGAGATTCCCGGTAGCTGGTGAACTATGCCTCAAAATCGTGACGGTTCCCGCCGACCCTCAGCCAACGGCAGAGGTGGACCTCCCCGGCGACCTCGCCCCCCGGCTCCCAAGCCCGGTTATCCGGCGGTGCCGCCGCCCAAGCGCGACCAGCGTCCCCGCCCGATTGATCCGTCTGACCGCACCGTTCAGCCCCCTCCCCCGCCGCCGCGCCACTCGTCGGTGCCAGCACCGCAGCCTCTTTACGAGCCTCGACCAGCCTTTTCCTACCCACCGGGATTGAACGATCCGGGGCAGGATCTGGACCTAGATTCGCCTGACTATACGGCCCCTGCAGCAGCCCCCCACCGTCTGAAGCTGCCCCTGTGGGAGAAGATGGCCAAAAACTGGACCCTCTGGTCGCTAGTGTCTTTGGCGGCCGTGGGTAGCGTGGGCGTAGTCTCTGCTGTCAGCCTGTTTCGCATTCCCAACCTGCCCAACTGCCGGGCTATTTTCTGGCCCACGGCCTCGGCAACTACCCGCATTCAGTGCGCCCAGGCCTATGCCGAGCAGGGCACGGTTGAGGGCTACCTAGAGGCCATCAAGCTAGTCGAAAAACTGCCGGATGATCATCCCCTAAGAAGTGAGATCAACGAGCGCGTCGAGGATTGGGCCAGCCGCATTCTAGATATCGCTGAAGAGACTTTTCAGTCTGGAAAACTTAAAGAAGCTATCGACATTACCGATCGCATTCCCAGTCAAACGGCGGCCGCCGGTTTGGTCAACGAGCGGGTGGCCCAGTGGAGCCAAATTTGGGAGGAGGCCGAGTCGCTTTACGCTGCCGCTGAGACCGACCTAAAAAACCGCAATTTCAATGATGCCTTTACCAAGGCAATCCAGCTTCTAGATGTGGGCAATCGCTACTGGCAGACCACCAAGTACGAAGAGCTGACCCAGCTAATCACCTCGGCCCGCGCCGATCTCAACAAGCTGGGCGATGCTCGCCGTTTAGCCCGCCAGGGCACCCTCGAAGGGTTTTTAGAAGCGATCAAGCTGGCCACCAGCATCAGCGCCGAAAGCCCCATGTACGCAGAGTCTCAGGAGCTGCTCAAAGAGTTTGGGCAAGACATGCTAGATCTGGCCGAAGCCGCCCTGGAGCGCCAAGATGCCCAGGCCGCCACTGAAATTCTGAAAAATATTCCGACCCAGGCTAACCTATCGGCTGAGATAGCTGACTTTCGCACCCTGGCAGATGCGTATCAGCTCTCCTGGCAGGGCGGCAACACAGCGCTAGAGGGTGCAATTGTGCGGCTGCAAAGCATCAGCCAAGATCGCCCTCTCTACGGCAAGGCACAGTCTTTAATGAGCCGCTGGCGCACCGAAATCGAGGGTCGCTCGCGCCTGGACTGGGCTAGACGGCTGGCCGAGCCGGGAACCATTGCCGATCTGGAGGCTGCGATCGCAGAAGCCGAACTGGTTTCCCGCAGCAATCCCGTCTGGGAAGAAACCCGCAGCCAAATTGGGGAGTGGCAAGACCGCATTGCCACCGCTCAAGACCGGCCCTACCTGAGCCAGGCTGAACAGCTCGCCCAAAGCGGCGACCTGGAAAGAGCGATTGAAGCAGCTCAGCAGGTCCGCTCAGGTCGCCCCCTCTACCGCGAAGCTCAAACGCTGGTTGGCCAGTGGCGCGACCAGATCCAGCGCAGCGAAGACGGCCCCATTTTGGCCCAGGCCCGCGACCTGGCCGCCGCTGGACGGCTCCAGGACGCCGTCGCTGTCGCCTCTCAAATTGGCTCCAACCGCGCCCTCTATAGCGATGCCCGAAGCGAAATTGACCGCTGGCAGAGCCAGATCCAGAGCCAAAATCGACTTCAGGCCGCCTATCGAGCCGCTGAGACAGGCACCTTAGATGCCCTGATCTCAGCCATTGGCATTGCCCGCGAGGTGCCAGAGAGCAACGCCCAGTATGTAGAGGCGCAGCAGGCCGTTAGCCGCTGGAGCTGGGATATTTTCCGGCTGGCAGAAACTGAGGCCCAGTACAATCTCAATCGCGCCATCGACGTGGCCCGGCGAGTGCCTACCCGCACCGAAGCCTTTGCCCCAGCCCAGCTCAAGATCCAAGAGTGGCAGTCAGCCCTGCAGCAGTCGGGCAGGCAGCCCTAGGGGCTCCCTCGTCTGGCCTACGCTGGAGACTGCGACAGCTGGGCAAAGGCTGCCTGCACGAGCCGGTGGGCTTTTTCATCTAGGGCTAGCCAGTCTACGTCGCCGACCTCATCGAGCAGGCGGGAATCAACTTCAGCTGGGGTATCGGGGCTGTAGTGGGTGAAGCAGACCTGGTAGCAGAGGTTCCAGACATCAATGTGCTGGGTGTGCTCCCCCTGGCTGAGCCGCAGTTCATAGCCGGGAAAGGGCATGGGCAGATGGCTTAACTGCTCCTGCAATTGCTGGGCCGTTTCGGGGTCGGCATCCTCTAGCTGGGCAGCAATCTGGCGCACCTGCTCCTGTTCGGCGTCGGTGGTGCCTTCGGGCCAGAGCAGGTGCTCTTCGTAGGTGCCTATCCAGTTAGAGGCCTCCATCGCCTTACGCAGGTTATCTACGACCCGAATCAGCGCTGGCTGCAGCAGCTGTTCTGCCTGGTGCTGCTGGAATGGGTCGACAAAGGTGGGCATGGGTTTCATCAGGTCACCCCGCAATACTTTACAGTCGGATGACTCTCCGGAGAGAGCTGACTAAACTCTTAATAGGGTCACAGAGACCCTATGCCTATCGTAATGCCCCGTCGTAAATCCCATTCCTTTCCTTTGGCTGTGGAAAACCGGCTGCTCCAGGCAATCGTACTGATTGGCTCGGCGCTGCTGCTGCTGGTGATCCTGCAAATTTTGCTGCCCTGGCTGGTCTTGGCCGGTCTATTGGGGGCAGGTTTTTGGTTCTGGCAGCGACGGCAGCAGCGGCAGCAGGATCTGCACCAGCTTTTCTATCAGCTGATTCGAGCCAGCGGGGGTCGCATTAGCGTGCTGGACTTTGCGATCGCAGCCCGGCTTACCGGCCCCCAGGCCCGCACCTTTCTCGATGCTCGCGCCCGTGAGTTCTATGCCAACTTTGAGCCCACAGAGCAGGGCGACATTCTCTACACCTTTTACTCGCCGGGAATTCAAACAGGGAGTGGCGGGGCACTTGCGATCGCAGTAGATCCTAGCCCCGGCTCACAGCTGCAGCTGCCAGCCGACCAGTTAGCAGCCCGGTTAAAATGCTCAACAGCCCTGCTACATCAGAAGAAATGGGCCACTGACTTTAGCACCTGGTCTGGCGAACGAGACCCGGAGAACCAGTCCTGGCGGTACGATCCGCTGGCTGATCAGTTTTACCCACTGGCCTAAGCAACCGCTGTAAAGAGTGGATAAGGCTTTACCCTGTGGGGTGAACCGTGTCCGGAGGCGCAGGCAACCCATAGGAAAGTTAAATCAAAAGTTTGGTCGAGGTGCTTTACAAAGGTACACCTCGTTTCTGAGCATAGAGAAGGTTTATCATGCACCTTAGGAGCAGGAATCTGTGGAACGGACGTTTTTGATGATTAAGCCCGATGGGGTTCAGCGGAACCTGGTCGGAGAAATCATTCGCCGCTTTGAGACCAAAGGCTTTACCCTGGTTGGCCTGAAACTGATGGCAGTTTCCCGTGAACTGGCTGAGGAGCATTACGGCGTTCACCGGGAGCGGCCCTTTTTTGCCGGCCTGGTTGACTTCATTACCTCTGGCCCAGTCGTAGCAATGGTCTGGGAAGGCGATGGCGTAATTGCCTCAGCCCGCAAGATCATCGGGGCCACCAACCCGCTGACCGCAGAACCAGGAACCATTCGGGGCGACCTTGGCGTGACCATTGGCCGCAATATCATCCACGGTTCTGACGCGCCCGAAACCGCCCAAAGCGAAATCGCCCTCTGGTTCAAGCCTGAGGAACTGGCGTCTTGGGAGCCCACCCTCAAGGGCTGGCTATACGAGTAACCCTTCCTGTAGAGACGCGACTAGTCGCGTCTCTACGACGGGATTTCATCTAGGATGAAAACTGTTTTGATTCACTGAGGTAATTAAGCCTTGAGCTTAGCGGAATTTGGACTGCTGCTAATGGCTGTGGTAGCTAGCTCCCTAGGGCAGCTTTTTCTAAAGCTGGGGGCCCTCAAGCTAGGCGAGGTTACTTCAGAAAATGCCTTGGGCCATATTCTAAAGATTGCCACTACCCCTGCCCTAGTCGCCGGACTGATGGCCTATGGCGTTGGAGCAGTTCTCTACATTCTGCTGCTGACGCGGGTAAAGCTCTCCGTTGCTGCGCCCTCGGCTTCTTTGATCTATCTGATTTCGGTGCTGGTGGGCTATTTCGTCTTCAACGAACCAATTTCCCTAGGCCGAGCAGTGGGACTAGGCCTGATTGTATGCGGCGTGGCTCTGGTTGCCTCCCGTTGAGCTAGGGGGATAACGGCCGCTAAATTACTTTGGCCGTTGATGCAAAGGACTTTACAGCGTTGACCTATTCAATGGAACAGCTTTCCTGGTCACAGATGACGGTGCTAGGGACAGCGCCCTCAGGAACGACCGTGAAGCCGCCTACGCTGATGCCTGACAAACCATACTGCTCGCGCAGGACTTGATTAAAGCTGGCAATGATATCGGGAAGCTGTTTTTCCAGGGCAGACCGGAGTTGATCAGCTTCGGGAGGTGGGTTTCCGACGGCTTCAACAGGCATATTTTTTAAGGGTAGTTGAGTACGTTCATTGTAGGGCCAAGGCAATCGTACAGTTCTGCCTTGAGCCGTTTGACCAGTGCCATGAATTTGTGAGGGCAGCTCGCTAATTGGCGCAGAACAGGTAATCCACGCTTTTTAGGGCTATTAAAGGTGTTGCGAAATAGACTGACAGCCCATCGTAAAGGCCTTTTAATACGGCTTGAATGTAAAGCAAAACTAAGCTTTGCAAAGCTTAGTTTTGCTACAGGTCGATTTTTCTAGTCCCAGGGTTGCGCAATTCGAACTTTTCTGGTGAAATATAGACATAGATTTGGCTATATCAGATAGCTGATCTGGATTGACTCTAATCAATGATTAGGCGCAAAAAGCGACTTGCTGCTCTAGCAATTCCTTAAAGAACCTAAAGCATCCGATCGCACTCAGGTGCTTCAATCATTGAAATAGTTGCCAACCAGCTCTTTGCCTGTAGTCGTAATCTCCTCTTTAACTCCTGTGTCTTGTGGGTGAGGTTACCTCACCCCTTTTTTTTGGCTTTAAGGCTTGGCTGACCGCACGTTCTCTAGGTTATGTAGGGTTCGTTGGGTCTCTGGGTGGGCCTCTCCCAACAGCCGCAGCTGTTTGTCTAGGGCCTGCTGCAGTACGCTAATAGCCTGGTCGAAACGGCTCAGGCGAGCATAGAGAACGCCCAGGTTATTTAAGCCACTGGCAAAGGTTGGATGCTCCTCCCCAGAAATTCGCCTCGTCATTTCTAGAGACTGAAGATAAAGCTTTTCCGCCTTACGGTAGTGCTTCTGACTCCGGTAAAGCTCGGCTAGGTTGTTCAGGCTAGTTGCGATCGCAGCATGGTCCTTCCCCAAAAGTCGCTGTCTCATCTTGAGCGCCCGCAGGTGCAGAGCCTTGGCCTCTTTATAGCGTTCCTGAACACAGTAGAGCTGAGCCAGGTTGTTCAAGCAGGTAGCAACCACTGCATGCTCACTGCCAAATAATCGCTGAGCTATTGCCATAGCCTCTTGGTATAGGGGCTCAGCCTCACTGCAGCGACCCTGGCAGCGATAGAGCTCTGCCAAGTTGTTTAAGCTGGTGACAACCGAAAGATGGTCGCCCTCGGGCAGACGCTGCTCCTCCAAAAGAGCCTTCTGGTAGAGTATCTCTGCTTCCTCTAAGCGCCCCTGAGATCGATAGAGGGCCGCCAGATTATTAAGTCCCGTCGCCAGGGTTAGGTGATCCTCCCCAAACAGCTGGCCAATCTTCTCAATAAACTGCTGGTAAAGAGCCTCTGCCTGCTTGGCGTAGCCCCGCTGCCGGTAGATCAGCGCTAAGTTATTTAAGCTAAAAGCCACGTCCGGGTGATTCTCCCCAAACCGCTGCCGGGTAGCCGCTAGACAAGCCTGCCACCAGGGCTCAGCCAAACTAAAAAGCCCCTGAGCCTGGTAAAACCGCCCTAACCCAATAAAAGGCCAAATCAAATTCTCATCGCTCAAGCGGTTAGGGGAGTGCTGAACGACTGCCGCCAAATGGCCCGCAATAGGAGACAGCGCCATCACCATCTCAGGTGTTAGCTCCTGAGGGATATGGCGGGCGATCCCCGCTAGAGCGGCAGCCAAAGCCTGCTCCAAAGCCTGCTGAGAAATCGTTGTTTCTGCCCCTAGCGCTAGCTTTTCACGGAAAAAAGTTCTGACCAGCGGATGCAGCGCCAGCGCCGCCACAGGAGCCTGGGCAGACTCTAACAAGGCAAAAGCCTTGAGCTGCTCGAGAGAGGGCTGGAGACAATACTCCTCACCCACTACTCTCTGCATTGTCCACTCAGCCAGGTCGAGGGGAATCGCCTCGGGCGCAAAGAGGCTAAGCAGGCCAGCCGCGTTTTGAGCGTCGGGCGCTAGAGCCTTCCAGATCAGCTCTAGAACGGCTTTTAATTTGGAACCAGCGGCCCCCTGAAAATAAACGCTGCAGCCCGCGTCTGCGGCCTGCTGTCGCTCAATCACCGCTAGCTGCGTCTGAACTTGGTCAAGAGAGGGCGCTGGCTGCTGTACCAGGTAAGCGCCCAAAAGCTTGAGGGTTAGCGGGAGGGCCGACCACTGGCAGAGATCTGCTGCCGCTGCTGTCGCTGTGTTTTCTGGGGAAACATCGTCTTCACCAGCGTAGAGGAGCTGGAAAGAGGCGGCAGCCGACAGCTCTTCCAACACTAAAGTAAAGCTGCGAGGAACCAAATCTGGCTCCAGGCTCGTCACAATAATATGAAACTGATTGGCCTGCGGCAGCAACACGCTACGGCAGGTAGCTAAATCAGTCGCTTCATCAATCACAATCAGTGCCCGCTCGTTTGGCTGCCAGTGCTGCCAGCACCAGTCCAGCTGCTGCGGCAGCGTAAGCACAGCCCCGGCTAGGGTTGAAGGCGCTTCTAGCCCCAGCTGGCATTTGACGAACTCAAGCACCTGTTCTTCAATACGGCCCACCTGAGCGTTAATCCAGCAAATACCGCCGGGGTATTCTCTCCAGTAGGTCTGAGCGTATTGCAGAGCTAGCTCTGTTTTACCAACACCGGGTGAGTCATTAGCTGGGGCAATGGTGACGCGCCCTCCATGCTGCAGTTCACGTCGCAGCTGTTGCAGAGCCTGGCTGCGGCCAACGAAATGAGCTGTACCTTGGCGAGGGAGATTGTTGAGCACAGAAATGGGGGCACCTGACATGGGGCATAGCAGTAATAGACGCTCTGATGGAAAAAGTAGACCCTACAGATGTAAAAAAGGGATTGCTTCCCTTGCGCCCAACAAGCGAGCGCTGAGGCTTTAGATCTCAGACCAAGCAAGATGTCCCGAGTCTTCCTTATGAGAGATGCATAGGTGATATTAGTGGCTAAAAGCCTAAAAGTTCTGCTATTTCAGACAAATCTTTCTATTTCAGCAGAACTGTACACCAGCCCTGGCTAAAAGTAGCTCCCAAAGTTGAAAGCCGACCTTTGAAGGGGTGCTTTCAACATCAGTTTGACCGCTGTTTTGTCTACCGCCTAAAGCCTCATATCTTTAAGTTCTAACACTAACTGTATTTAAAGTTTCAGTGTGACAATTCCTTGTTAAGCAACGTCTGGAGCGCGATGAGGGATATATAGAAGTGACTTTAATGTCTTTTGTCTCTCATGATTTCAGTAAAAGCTTTTTGTGCGCTACCCCTTGGCCTGGCGTTGATGACGGTAAGCTGCACGTCGCCATCCTCAAATAGAAATCAGCCCCAGCAAGGCTCTGCCTCGCCGTCGGCTCCGGCCTCTACAGAGGCTCAGTCGAGTTCTGGCTCCGACTCGGCGGCTCTATCGCCAGGGCGCTACTGCTACGGAATTGAGTCTGAGGACCTCAATGGCGTTATCCGTTTGACGGTGGCGGAGAACCAAAGCGTCACTGGAGACAGCAGCGTGACGATTCAGTCTGCCTCAGAGGGTTACTACTCGTCCTATGCCCAAAAGCTAGAGGGTCTGCTGGATGAGGGACAAATTGCCATGGACATTACAACCTGGATTGAGTACGACGTGCAGGAGAGCCAGGAAGTCTGGACAGCTACCCCAGAGACCCTCCAAACCGAGCAGAAAACATTTACCGCGATTGACTGTGCCGCTGCTCAAGAGCGGTTTGTGGGCGCAGATGGCCTAGAAGCGGCTGATTTGCTGGAAGGGGCAACCGCTCTAAACTCTCAACAGGTGCAGTTTGAGCCAGGAACCTCTACGTCAACGCTGGAAGGGGGCGTGGCGCGGGGTGAGCGCAACGTTTACCGGGTGAGTGCTCAGGGAGGGCAACAGATGGCCTTAAACATCACTTCCCCCGAAAATAATGCAGTCTTTGACGTAATCTCGCCCAGCGGGTACGTGCTAGCTCGGGAGAGCACCTCCGAAGATCTGCTGCTGCCTCAAACGGGGGACTATCAGATTGTTGTTGGAGGAACTCGGGGCAACGCCGTCTACACCCTAAAGATAGATATTCCCTAAACAGGCAGGCTAAACTTAGGTAGCGTTTTATCCGTAAGGTGACGACAATGCGAGGACTAACGGCTGTTGGGTTTTTGGTGGCTTTTTCGATTGTGGGCGTTTTAGCCATTCAGGGCATGAAGTCTGAGGCAGCCAAAACTGCCCCTGTCGGGGCCATTGATCAGGCCCAAGAGGCGGCCAGCCATTAGAGAATGCCGGAACGCAGCCGGATCGCAATCAGCAGCTATAACCGGTTAAGGCTCTGATTCTGTCAAAATCTCATAGCAGGATAGGACGGCCTCGGGAACTGATCGGGGCCGTCCTGTTTTGATGTCGATAAAGACCCAGTCGGTTTCTCCCGTTGCCAGAACGGTATCGTCTTCCAACCTCAGGAATTTGTACTTGCGCCGTGAGCGGGCTTTGCGAAAGTCGGCGATCCAGGTGAGGATGCGAAGGCGGTCGCCGGCAAATCCGGGCCGCAGGTACTCTATCTGGTGGGAACGGGCTACCCAGGTTGCTCCAACCTGCTGCGTAGCCTGAGTGCCGCCGACGTGGTTGGAATGTGCGATCGCAACATCCTGCATCCACTGCACGTAGGCAACGTTGTTGATGTGGTTATTCTCGTCGATGACCTCGCTAGGCACGACGAACTCGTACTGGTAGATCGGAGCCATAGCGTGAAAAACGATGGAGAAACGGCTCCAATTAGACTATGCCCCATCTCAATTCACGGCTAAAGTCCTGGCTAAGGCAAAGCTTCAGCTCTTGAAGTGGCTAGGTAGGGGGGCAACCGCCTATCGATTAGATAGCAGGCGCACTAGCCAGACAGCCAACAGAGCCAGCACCAGGTAGGCAGCCATCGCCACCAGAATATTCACATCAAAGATGTGGGTATTGCCCTCAAAGGTAGGGCTGATAAACAGAGTGGAGAAGGGCGCTACAAAGGGCTGTGACAGGCTGTAGATAAAGCCGGCAAACGTATTGTCTGGG
>JACVRP010000296.1 GCA_014534385.1 Cyanobacteria bacterium Co-bin13 | reverse complement strand
TGGAATGATCCCGTGTAAGATCGGGAGCGCATTGCTTCGCAGGACTTAGCACTCTCAAGTCCCGAGTGCTAATTTAAGTTGTCGAGGTGTGCGATCGCAACCATCTCCGCTGTACGGGTTCCCGAACAGTCTTCTTCAAGCGGCCTGAAATGCTTATACAGCAAGCCTTTGCCCTGATTTCGCTAATTCCTGGCAGTGTCCTGGCTCTGACAGAAGGGGGCTTGCATCCCGTCCAGCTAGCGCAGGCCTCTCCTGGAAACCTGCCCCAAACTCTAGAAGCTCCCAGTCTGACGACAACTCTAGAGAACTTTGGTTACTGGCAGGCGCTGTGCCGCCTGCAGGTCGAAGCTGAAAAATATGTCGAGGCCCAGGCTGCCTGTGCCGCTGCGCTGCAGCTGCGGCCCCAAGAACCTGATCTTTGGACAACTCAAAGCAGTCTTTTGCTGGCGCTGGCCCAGTACCCTGAGGCGATTGCTGCGGCCCAGCAGGCCCTGACCCTAAATTCTGACAATGCGCTCAAGGCGCTGGCCCTAGCGCATCAGTGCCGGGCCTATCTTGAGCTGCGCCAGCCTGACCAGGCGCTAGACCTCTGCCAGCAGGCTCTAAAGCTTACCGAGAGCGGCGATGAAGCCTCTCTGGCGAGCCTCTGGCTGTATCAGGGCCGCGCTCTGGCTCAGCAGCAGGACTTTGAAGCGGCGCTAGTTGCCTACGAGCGAGCGCTGCTGTTTGACCGGCAGGATGCCCAGGTTTTAACCTACCGCTGCCAGGCTTACCTGGACCTGAAGCAGTACGGCAATGCCTTAGAAAGCTGTGAGGCCGCCCTAGACGGCAACTCTAGCTGGGGCAGCGCCAGTCCGGCGCTGGCCTGGTCGTTGCGGGGGATGGCCTACCGGGAACTGGGGCAGCTGGTTCCCGCCGTTGCTGCCTTTGACCAGGCCCTCACCCTAAACCCAGCCGATGCGCCTATCTGGCTGGCCCAGGGGCAGGCCCTAGAAGCCCTGGGCCGGTCTGAGGAGGCGCTGCTGTCCTACAACCGGGCTGTCGCCCTACAGCCTGACTGGCCTCAGGCGCGGGCGGGGCAGTGCGCCCTGCTGAACCAGACCGCTGAGTATGAGGCGGCGCTGGCGGCCTGTGAGCAGGCCCTAGCCGGCAATGGCGACTGGGGAGCCGTAGGTGCTGCCGCCGCCTGGTCGCAGCAGGCCCAGGCCTATCTGGGCTTAGATCAGCCGCAGGCGGCGCTGGCGGCCATCAACCGAGCTGTGGGTCTAAACTCGGAGTATGCCGCTGCCTGGAATAACCGAGGCGCGATTTTAGCTCGACTGGAGAACTGGCAGGGTGCGATCGCATCCCTGCAGCGAGCCACCGAACTCGATCCCACCTATGCCTCTCCCTGGATCAACGTGGGCCGGATTCAGCGGTTGCTGGGGCAGTATGAGGCAGCGCTCACCGCCTACGATCAGGCCATTGCCTTGGACCCTAACGATGCCGAAACCTGGGCCAACCGCAGCGTGGTGCAGTGGTATCTGAAGCAGCACGAGGCCGCGCTGGAGTCGGCAGATCGCGCCATTGCCCTGGATGAACGCACCTACCTGGGCTGGTACAACCGGGCTACTGCCCTGGTCTCCCTGGAGCGCTACCCGGAGGCAGGCAGAGCCTACCAACAGGCGATCCGGATTTCTCCCGACAGTGCCGATGCCTGGACCGGCATGGGCGTAGTGCTATCCCGCCTCAATCGCTACGACGAGGCCCGCCAGGTGCTAGCCAAAGCCCTGGAGCTAAACCCGCAGCAGGGGGTGGCGCAGGCCGCATGGCGGGCGCTGCCGCCGTTGATTCGTCCAAGTCAGCAGTGAACCCTCTCGCTACAGCTGCCGGGAAAACTGCCATCATCGGCTAAAGCAAACATTACTGCAGCGGGCCTAGGGCCTCCCTGAGGAAGATGGAAAACGGCATGGAGACGGCGGCAGAGCGGCTGGTTCTGGTGATAGACCATCACCCGGAGCATGTTCGCGTGATTGATCAGGCCCTGAGTGAGAGTTCTGGGCAATATCGGCTGGTTGCGATCGCAGAGGTGGCTGAGGCGCTCGGCTTCCTCAATCGCCAGGGAACCCACACCGACGCCCCTCGCCCTGACCTGATTTTGCTTGATCTCGATTTGCCCGAAAAAAATGGCTGGGAGATTTTAGCTGCTATCAAAGCCACCCCTCAGCTGCGTCGTATTCCCATCGTCGTTTTGACCCTGGCAGACAATGAAGCCGGTATTTTCGATAGCTATGCCATGCAGGGTAACTGCTACGTCATTAAATCCGCTGACTTAGACCACCTGTATCACCTGGTCAAGCGCATTGAAGATTTCTGGCTTGGCATTGTAACGCTGCCAATGGAATAACGCTTTCGCCAATAAAAAGATTTATTAAAAAAGAATAAAGTTCTGATCTAAGCAATAAGAAGCGATTAAAGGAAATAAGAATTTAGTTGTTTTAACTAGCCTTCAAAACAGGCTAATTTCGTTTATTTAAACCTTCCTGTTTATTTAAGAATTCAGCTCCCAAGAGCCTCTTATTGCTGCGATATGCTTCTGAAGGGAGACAGGAAATTAAGCCTGAAAGCTCTAGCCCTAGTCCGCTTATGGAGCTGGATTAAATAGTACATAAATTAGCGGCTGTAGCTCACGCCTCTAAACGCATCTATTCAAGCCCCAGTGCTAGGAGGCCATCGGTGGACCCTTGAATAGGCAGCCCGAAGAACGCTAGGAGTATTCTTTTTCAATTCCACCGCTGGACGTGCAGGCCCACATCCAACCCTTAATCCCAACAGGCCAAAATTCGAACAGACCAGGCTCTTAAAGGACAGTTCTCAGAATTCGCTGCAAAGCTTGCTAGGCTGCTGCAGTAGGTTTGGTGGGGTGACTGAAACTTCCCGGGTTTTAGACCTCGCTCTCGCTAACGTTGCCGAGTTCAAAGCCGGGGATTCCTATTAATTTCAACCTGGGAGGAGACCTCTCAATAACCGCCATGAATCTAGAAATCCAGGAAGTCAATCTCACCCACCTAAAGCAACCAGAAATTCACACCCTGACTCAGGTACAGCCCCACGGGGTGCTGCTCGTGCTGCAGGAGTCAGACCTGACGGTTCTGCAGGTTAGCCGCAATACTCGAGATGCCTTTGGCCTGCCGCCAGAAGAGGTGCTAGGCAAAACTCTAGATGACTTGCTCGATCCTTACCAGGTAGATCAATTTCGGGCAGGCCTGTCTCAGGAAAATCTAGACATCATCAATCCCACCAAGGTCTGGGTGCGGCGTCGGGGCGATGAGTATGGCGTTTACGACGCCATTTTTCACCGCAGTAGCGATGGCTTTCTGATTCTTGAGCTAGAGCCCGCCTTAAGTCAGGAAAACATTCCCTTCCTCAGCTTTTACCACTTGGCCCGAGCCTCTATTGCCCAACTAGAGGCCAGCCCTAACCTCAAAGCCTTTTGCCAGATCATCGTCCATGAAGTTCGTAAGGTGACTGGGTTTGACCGGGTCATGCTCTACAAGTTTGACGATGATGGCCACGGTGAAGTGCTAGCCGAAGAGCAGCTTGAGGACATGGAGTCTTACCTGGGGCTGCACTTCCCAGAGTCAGACGTGCCCCAGCCCGCCCGCAAGATGTTCGTCTCAAACTGGATTCGGGTGATTCCCGATGCCAAGGCAGAGCCCGTGGCGCTGTTTCCAGCCCAAAACCCGCTCACCCATCAGCCCACTGACCTGATCCTCTCAATTTTGCGGCAGCCCTATCCTTGCCATACCGAGTATTTGGAGCACATGGGCGTAGGGGCATCGCTGACTATTTCCCTGATGAAGGATCAAAAGCTCTGGGGCCTAATTGCCTGCCACCACAAGACGCCTAAACATGTTTCCTACGAGCTGCGAAAGGCCTGTGAATTTCTGGGCCGAGTGATCTTTGCAGAAATTTCTACCCGCGAGGAAGAAGCCGACTTCAACTACCGCATGAAGGTGTCTCAGGTGCAGAGCAGCCTGATTGACCTGATGGCCCAGGAGGACTACTTCGTTGACGGGCTGACCCGCCACCAGCCAAATCTGCTGGAGCTGGTCAATGCCCAGGGAGCAGCCATCTGCTTTGGCGGTCGCTGGACCACGATTGGCCGCACGCCCCCTGAGGAGGAACTGAACTATCTGGTGCAGTGGTTGGCTAAGAGCCAGGAAGATGAGGCCTTTGCCACCCATGCCCTACCGCTGACCTACTCCGAGGCAGAGCGATTTAAAGATGTGGCCAGCGGACTGCTCGCCATCCCGATTTCCAAGCGCAGCTACGTGCTGTGGTTCCGGCCTGAGGTAATCCAGACGGTAAACTGGGGTGGCGACCCGCAACACGCCTATACCGTGGAAGGGGAAGGCAGCAACCTGCGGCTGTGCCCGCGCAAGTCCTTCCAGCTGTGGAAAGAGACCGTGCGGCTGCAGTCTCTACCCTGGAAGCCAGTTGAGGTCAAAGCTGCTCTAGAACTGCGTAAAGCTATCGTCAACATTGTGCTGCGGCAGGCAGAGGAGCTGGCGCTGCTGGCTCAGGATCTAGAGCGCTCGAACGCTGAGCTGAAGAAGTTTGCCTACGTCGCCTCCCACGATCTGCAGGAGCCGCTAAATCAGGTGGCTAACTTTGTGCAGCTGCTGGAGATGCGCTACGACGATGAGCTTGATGAAGACGGCAAGGAGTTTATCGGCTTTGCGGTAGAAGGGGTAAGCCTGATGCAGACCCTAATTGATGACGTGCTGGCCTACTCCAAGGTGGACCTGAAGGGCATTGAGTGGGAGCTGACTGCAGTGGGTACGGCCCTCGATCAGGCGCTGAGCAATCTGCGGGGCCGCGTGGCCGAGACGGGAGCTGAGATTACCTCAGATCCGCTGCCTACCATCGTGGCAGACGGCACCCAGCTCATGCAGCTCTTCCTCAACCTGATTGGCAACGCTATCAAGTTCAGGCGGCTGGATCAGACCCCGCGCATTCACATTGGTGTGGTGCGGCAGGAAGATTCCTGGCTGTTCTCGGTGAAGGACAACGGGATTGGCATCGACCCGCAGTTTGCCGAGCGGAT
>JACVRP010000317.1 GCA_014534385.1 Cyanobacteria bacterium Co-bin13 | reverse complement strand
TCCTAGCGCTGGATGACGATGACTATGTCCACCCCGACGTGGTCACTCCTGTCGAAGCCTACTTTGCTAAGTTTCCTCAAAGCCTGGTGCTGCGGCTGATGCAGGTGCGGATTCTGCCTCAAAACCAGGAGAGAATTTACCAGCCCTGGGCCAGCATTCCCAGCATTGCCGATCTAGAGGTGGTTCCCCGACGCGACGACAGGCAGCGACCCACACTGCAGGAGGTGCCCATTGTGCCCCTACAGCGATCCTTTGACCGGCGCTACCTGATCTGGCCCTTTACCAAGCGCACCGACGATCACGGGCCCCATATCGAGAACTTCAACAACAAGGTCTGGCGCAATGACAAAGTGCAGCAGGTTCTGCCCGAGCTGTCTAGGGTAACGGTGCTCTATGGGGCGCTGACCTGGATTCCGCCCTGGGGCTTTGACCGTTTGATGGGGCTGTTTTTGCAGGCAAGTTTTTATCAGGAGGGGGCGGTGGTAGGCCACTGGATGCCCGAACCGGCCCAAATGCGGTTTATGGTGGGCGACCTGGCCCAAAAGCCGCCCCGCTTTCACGTACTGTCGGATGCGTTGCTGGTCAGACGCTTTCCCCAGTACGGCTACTTCTGGAATTTGTTCTTTAACAAGCTGTCCTATGTTCCCCGCATTTACGGCAAGATGCTGCGACGCGGCAAAAAGCACTCCAGCGATCAACCGGGGTTAGCCCAGGTTGAAGGGGAATAGCTCAGGTGGCGGCACTGGCACTGATCCCCGGAGTAGACAATGGCCCCAACATAGCTCGGCTCTGGCTGCCACAGGTGCAGATGCCAAAACTGACCTGAGCCCGTCGTTCCAGCCTGCGGCAGAATTTTGCCCGCGAGTAAATCGGCTCTGACATCAGACATGGAACGGGTCAACCCTTGGCCGGTGGCTTTTAGAAAAGCTTCTTTGCCGGTCCAGTACTCAAAAAACTGGGCCTGGGCCACCGCTGAGGGAAGCTGCTCAAAGGCCCGCTGTTCTTCGGCGGTGAGGCAGCGCTGGGCCATTTGCTGCAGGTCTCTCAGGGGCCGCACCTGCTCCACGTCAATGCCGACCGCGCGATCGCAGCTCACCCCATACACCACCCAATCGCCTGAGTGGGATAGGTTAAACTGCAGCTCAGCTCGCTGCCCGTTGAGGCACAGGTGCGGCTTGCCCCTGGTTTCGTACTCAAATTCCAGTTTGGCGGGCTCGCAGTTGACGTACTGACTGAGGAGCTGGCGCAGCCCACCCCGACTGAGGCCGTAGCGAATGCGATCGCGCTCAAACACAAATCGATTCATGCGATCGCGCTCCTCTGCGGACAAGCAGCTGGCCCAAGCTTCTAGGTAAGGCTCTAGCCCTTGCAGGTGCAGGTGCCAGATATGAAGCGTTCCGGCGGTTAAGGCAGTGGCGGCATCTGTGTCTTTAGCAAGATTAGTCAGCCAAACAGGGTCTACTACCATACCGTTGCACTGTGCGCTGTCGAACTTCTGGCGGGGCATTCTATGGATGGGTCCGGCACCTCCGCCCTCCAAGTTATCAGTAGCGTTAGTAACGTTAACTTAAGTAAAGGATTGTGCAGCATCTGGCAGTCCTTTAACTGAGGTCACTAAGGCTGATGCGGCTAGGCGATCGAGCCTCTGGTTCATATTCATCTGTAGATGCAAGTCAGGCATGGTTTTAAGGCTAGATCCTACCGATATCCGCTCCTTTGAGCCCAGCGGCACAAAGCCCCAAAAGCTCCACTTCTGCATTTTGGGCGGCGGCTTCGGTGGCCTCTACACAGCCCTAGCTCTGCATGAGCGGTTAAAACGCTATCCTACCCCCTGCCGGATCACGCTGGTCGAACCGCACAGCCGCTTTACCTTCACCCCGCTGCTGTACGAGCTATTGACCCAGGAGTTGGGGCCGCAGGAAGTGGCTCCTACCTATTCCCAACTGCTGGCCCAAACCTCCATTAGCGTGCAGAAGGATTGGGTTGAAAGCATTAGCCTGCCCCACCGTCGGGTTTACCTGCGCCACGGAGAGCCGCTGACCTATGACTACCTGGTGGTGGCCCTGGGCAGTCGCCAGCGCACCTTTGCGACTCCTGGCGTCAAAAGCCACGCCCTGCCCTTCTCCAACCTGGAAGATGCCCGCAAATTAGAGCAGCGACTGACGGTTCTAGAACAGTCGCCTCTGCCGCTAATTCGGCTGGCGGTGGTGGGCGGCGGCCCTAGCGGGGTAGAACTGGCCTGCAAGCTGGCAGATCGCCTGGGCCATCGAGGGCAGGTGCACCTGCTAGATCGCCGCGCAGCCCTGCTGCGAACTTACCCTGTCTTGGTGCAAAGGGCGGCTCTCAAAGCCCTTCGCTCGCGCCAGATCACGCTGCATCTCGATGCTGCAGTCGATGCGGTCGAGGCGCACCAAATTCGCTATCACCAGCGCGGTCAGCAGCAGATTTTGGCTGCTGACCTGGTGCTGTGGGCGGTGGGGACCAGCCCTCATCACTGGCCCAGCGTGCATGGAGTGCCCGCTACCGATCGGGGGCAGTGCCTGGTCAGCCCAACGCTACAGCTGCCGGATCACCCTGAGGTCTTTGTGCTGGGCGATATGGCGGCCATGCCGTGGGCGAAGCGGGGCTATGCGCCGCTAACGGCTCAGGCGGCTGTTCAGGCGGCTCCGATAGTGGCACACAATCTGTGGGCTGCGATCGCAAACCGCCCGCTCAAGCCCTTCACTTACCACCATCTGGGCACCATGCTCACCCTGGGCCAGAACAGTGCCGTAGTCTGCGGCTTTGGCCTAACGTTGACGGGCTGGTTGGGCAGCCTAGTGCGTCGCTGGGCGTACTGGTTTAGAATGCCGACGTGGCGACACCGCTGGCGAGTGCTGAGCCGCGCCTTACGAGGATCAGCTCTGCGAGGATCAAAGGGTTTTAGGTGATCTCCACCGATCTCTTAATAACAGCCTAAAAAAATGAAAATCCTAGAGACAACACGAGAGCGGCTTGTCATTCGGCGTGGAGGAAATCCTACCTTGACCGAGATAGTGTGTCTAGCGCTATGGATAAACATAGTCTCTACTTTTTGTTTTACGGCAATCCCACAGAACTCAAACTTTCCTGACCAAACCCCTTTTATTATTTCTTTTGCTATTGGCTTGCTGCTAACGCATTTCTTGTTTCCTGCCCACACAAAAAATGAAAGTCCTTTTCTTTACTGGTTTACAGTTACTTTCGCTGCCATCCCTTTTCTAGGGATTATTTTTTTGCCCCTTGCGGTTATGGGAATGTTGTTGAATCAGATTCAGTTCCCTGAGAGTAGTGTTCTCACTTTTGATAAGAATGAGAACCTTTTAACCATCAGGTCAAAGTTTCTCTACTGGCATCGTACGGCCAAACATCGACTTTCTGAAATTACGGGAGCCAGTCATACTACCCAAAAAGTTTACACTGGAAGCTGGAATTTTATAGAGGTGCCAGTTGTAGTGTTAAGTCAAAGACGGCAAGATGGCAATGCTCCCAGAAAAGGCATTTATTTTCCGGATACCACAGATTCTGTCGAGAAAACGGTAAACCTAATCAACGAGTTTCTCTCTTAACCTGCCAGTTCTCTAGATAGAAACGGTCGTTAAGAGAAGTGCGATCGCATTTTACTTACACTCAAGCGAAGCAGGCAATATGGCTCATTGTCCGGTATTGTGTAAGTGCGATCGCACTTACACAATCGGCTAGCGATAGCCTCTAGACTGCCTGTCGCTGTTGATTGAATCCTTAATTGGTGAACTGCCAACACAATAGATGTAATGAGAAGAAGAAACGGCCGCCTGAGATTAAGATTAGGGTCCATCGCCGTTGTCTTATTCCTAGTTGGCCTAATCCTCTCGCTCCTGTGGAGTGAAGGAGCCTTCACTTCAAGAAGGGTTGTTTGGGAAGTCTTGGAAGATGCCATCATCACGCTGATGGGTGAGTATCCAGATAAGCCCCAGACGGTTGCCGGACGGATTATTCAACTGCTGCTTTTAGTCTTTGGCACCCTTGCTTTCGGAGCCATTGTCGGTAGGGTTTCATCCTTTTTTGTTACGCGCGCCCTTCACCGAGAGGAAGCTGTGAAGCATTTCAACGATCACATTATTATCTGCAACTGGAATGAAAAGGCACCCGCTATCGTCCACCAGTTGCTTGAAGCAAATAAGGGATATCCTAGAGATATCGTGGTGATTTCCGCTTCAGAAGTTGAAGACCGCAGCGACCTTGAAGCGCGAGACGAGGTTCACTTTATCCAGGCCGATCCCACCCATCACGCCACGCTAGAAAGGCTGCAAGCTTCTCAGGCAAAAGCCATTATTTTGCTGGCCGATGAAGAAAGCGAAGGCCCCGACGAGAAAAATGCCCTGATTGCCCTAGCGATCAAACACCTCGAACAGATACCGGGGCATCAAAAAGACATTCATGTTGTCGGGGAACTGGTGAAATTAGATCGCCGCCGACACCTAAAGGAAGCGGGCGTAGATGAATTGATTTCGGCTCGAGACTACAGCTCAGGAATCATCGCCCAAAGCGCTGTATTTAAGAATATGTCGGTGGTCTACCAGCAGCTCCTGACTTACTCCGACGACTCCAACGAGTTTTACTTCATTGCCCCTGGCAAGTACCCCGATTACCTCCAGGGCATGACCTTTGCAGAACTGAGCCGATGGATTAGCGAGTACAGCACCGTTCATGCCGACAATCCCCTGCTGCTGATCGGCATTAAGCTGGGCAATGGCGAGATTCTGCTAAATCCCAAGCAGAGCCACTTTGAGCGGCTAGCCGCAGCAGATTCACTGATTGTGATGGCGTATCGCAACGTAGAGCGAATTGTCTGAGAGGCTGACAG
>JACVRP010000541.1 GCA_014534385.1 Cyanobacteria bacterium Co-bin13 | reverse complement strand
TCACTGCGCGAGCTGGAATCAATGTGTAGAAGATGCGCCATAACGCCTCCGTGTGAATGATTCCCACAGATTAGGCAACTGCTCCTGGCGCAGCTATCTGATTCCTGTGCCGCTGTCACGATCTTGCGGCCAGTTTTAGCCTGGACGATAGAACCGCTCGTTCACTCAATACAATCAAGTCAGATCCACTGGGTTCACCCCATGAAAGCACCAGCCCCGCCTCAGCCAGACGCTCTCTACCTGCCCCTTGTGTCCAGCCAGACCCAGGGCTGGGACAATATCGTGGTTGAGCAGTACCAGTCGCCTCCCGGTGAGGCTAACTGCGATTTTGGCGATGACCATACCGTTTATTTGTCCCTTGCGCCGCGCCCCGTTCGCCTGCTGGGAGTTCAGGGCGGCAAGACCTATAGAGGGCTATTCGCCAAGGGCGACATTGCCGTAACACCCGAGAAAACACCGTTTTTTTGCCGCTGGGAAGGTGATGACCACTACCTGCAAATTCGCATTGCCTCGCGCTTTATCCAACAGGTCGCTAGAGAAACCCTCGACAGCAATTCTGACCCGCTAACGCTCATTCCCGAATTTCACATCCGCGACCCGCAAATTGAGTCAATCGGCCTGCTGCTCCTCTGCGAACTACAGCAGGAAAGTCTCGGCAGCAAACTCTACATCGACTCGCTGGCCAACGTTTTGGCAGTGCACCTGCTCAGACAGTACGCAGCTACCAAACCTCGCCTCGCCAACTATACAGGAGGCTTGCCCGAGCGCCAGCTGCTGCAAATCCTCGACTACATCCACGAACACCTGCACCAGGAAATTAAGCTGGCAGACCTGGCTCAATACCTGGGTATGAGCCAGGTTCACTTCAGCCACCTATTCAAACAGTCGGTAGGCACCTCCCCCTACCAATACCTGCTCCAGCAGCGGGTAGAGCGGGCAAAGCAGCTGCTCAAGCAAACAGACCAGTCAATTGTCGAGATTGCCCTGCTGTGCGGCTTCAACAGCCACAGCCATCTAAGCAGGCAGTTTCGGCAATGTACAGGCATGACTCCAAGCGCTTACAGAGCCCACTGAAGCAGGTTCCTCAGGCTCTTAGAATTTCCCAGGCCAAATCCCCTAGCAACAAAACTTTTCCCAAAGAATCCCACGCTGCCCCAACCCTGGAGCGACAATCATCATCATCAAGGTAGTGAGAAGAAGGGAGAATTCAGAGATTGGGAGCTAGAAGCCAAAAGACAGTCCCCTCTGCCCCTCTGCCTTTTCCCCTCAAATTGTTGATCTCACTACTCCACCCCTGCCCACAACAGGCTTAAATCTGACCAGACGGTAAGGACAATTCCCTATGGACCAGTACAAGATGATCATCGGCGGCGAAGCAGTCAACGCCGTCAGCAGTGAATGGGATACGGTTATCAATCCTGCGACCGAGGAAGCCTTTGCCGAAGTCCCCAGCGCCGACTATGCCGATATTGAAAAGGCGGTGGCAGCGGCCAAAGCAGCCTTTCCAGCCTGGTCGAAGCTGACCCCCGGCGAGCGCAGCGCCCTAATGTTTAAGCTGGCCGATGCGCTAGAGGCCAAGAGCGATCTGCTGGTGCAGGTAGAGTGCCAAAATGCAGGCAAGCCGACCAAGCTGGCGGCCAATGGCGACATTCCCTTTGCGATTGACAACCTACGCTTTTTTGCTGGGCAGGCCCGCAGCATCGAAGGCACCTCGTCTAAGGAATACGTAGGCGGCTACACCTCTGTGATTCGGCGGGAAGCGGTGGGCGTGGTGGCGTCGATCACGCCCTGGAACTATCCCTTCATGATGGCGATTTGGAAGATTGGGCCTGCGATCGCAGCCGGAAACACGGTCGTCATCAAGCCCGCGCCTCAGACCCCGCTGACCACCCTGATCTTTGCCCAAACGGCGCTAGAAGTCGGCTTTCCCCCTGGCGTCATCAACGCGGTGACGGGCGGCGGCCCCGGCGTGGGCGAACCCCTGGTGACCAATCCCAACGTGCGCATGATCTCCTTTACCGGATCAACCCGCACCGGCAAGCGGATTATGGAGCTGGCAGCCCAGAAAATGACGCGGGTGCACATGGAGCTAGGCGGCAAAGCTCCCTTTGTGGTGTTTGAAGATGCCGATGTGGAAGCCGCGGCCCACGGAGCTATCGTCGGCGGCTACATGAACACGGGGCAAGACTGCACCGCCGCCACACGCATGATTGTTCATCGCTCCCAGTACGAGAAGTTCATTGATCTCTACACGTCTTTAGCGGCGAAAGTGCGGCTGGGCGATCCCCTCGCCGACACCACCGATATGGGGCCGCTGATCTCCAAGGTGCAGCAGGAAAGAGTCGCAGCCTTTGCCCAAAGAGCTAAAGAGGCTGGCATCCCGGCCGCCCTGGACGGCGGCGTTCCCGATGGCAAAGGCTTTTTCTTTAAGCCCACGATCTTCCGCGATGCACCGCTCGATAGCGAGCTGATGCAGCAGGAGGTCTTTGGCCCGGTGACGGCAGTGGTGCCGTTTGACACGGAGGAGGAGGCGCTTGCGATCGCAAACGG
>JACVRP010000277.1 GCA_014534385.1 Cyanobacteria bacterium Co-bin13 | reverse complement strand
CTAGCGTTCAAAATTCAGGAGAAAACGTGATTTTCAGACTCAACGGGTGCCTGGATGCCGTGCGACGGTTAGGAGCCAGCTGGCGACTTGCGACGTTGCCTGTCTCTAAATCCATGCCCATAGCGCCAAACCCTGGGGTGAAAAACAGCCGGTGCAAGACCGGCTTGCCAGTCCTGCCATCCGTTTGCTGATTAACGTCCAGGCATTTACTCATCTGACATATGGTAGGAACAGGGTTACACCAGTTTTGTATCAGAAATCACACTTTTTAGGGGGATGGCAGTGGGTTAAGGGAAATCCCCTTTTTGCCCGACGAAATATTGCAAAAATTTTCGGATTGTAACAATCCACTCATTTAAGCTGTTACCTTCAGGGCTTGGGGCAGTTAGCGCCCAATCCAGCGTGATAGACTGACTGCTGGTAAACCACCTCCTGGTAAACCTAGAACTACCCGATGGGCAAGCTGACAGCCCCGGATTGTTAACGTTGACATGACCGTTAATTAGTCAGTTTTAAGAAAATCATTGCTGTTTGCTGAACGAGAGATGGGAGACTAAATCAAAGCGGGATGCCGTAACGACCCTCATCAGAACCTATGACAACACAGGACGCTACCTCGCTCGCAGCGCCCTAGAGTCCCTCAAGTCCTACTTTGATACAGGTCTAGATCGGGTGAAAGCGGCTGCCGTCATCAGCGCCAACGCCGCTCAGATTGTAAGAGAATCCGGGGCCAAGCTGTTTGAACAGGTGCCCGAGCTGATTCGAGCTGGGGGCAATGCCTACACCACCCGCCGCTATGCCGCCTGCCTGCGGGATATGGACTACTACCTGCGCTACGGCAGCTATGCCCTGGTCGCTGGCGATCAAGACGTTTTGGACGAGCGGGTGCTGACCGGCCTGCGGGAGACCTACAACTCCCTCGGCGTACCCATCGGTCCTACCGTTATGGGCATCCAGATCATGAAGGAAATTGTCAAGGCTAAGGTCGAGGAGGCTGGTGTGGCCAATGCAGCCTTTGTCGAGCAGCCCTTTGACTACATGACCCGAGAGCTGGCTGAGAATAACGTGTAGGCCGGTCCAGTCAACCTTTTCTCTGCGGTGGAGTTAGCCAGTGGGGCATCTGAGGATGCCCCATTTGCATATCTAGGGATATCGACAGCCAATGAACAGGGTGGCACTGGGAATTGATTTTGGTACGTCTGGAGCCCGAGCGGCTGTGCTAGACAGCACTCATCAGGTGGTGGAGCAGGTTCGCTGTGCCTATCCCGCCACTCAAGCCGATGGGATAGCTGAAGGCTGGAGAAAAACGCTGTTTGCCCTGCTAGATCAACTCTCTCCTGAGTGGCGGGAACGGGTGAGTGCGATCGCAATCGACGCCACCTCTTCCACAGTCCTGCTGTGCGACGCTCAGGGACAGCCCCTGACAGATCCTCTGCTCTACAACGATGCGCGGGGACGCTCCCTCGTGCCCCAAGTGGCCCAGGCGGCTCCGCCCGGCCACACTGTCTGCAGCAGCACCTCCAGCCTAGTCAAGCTGCTCTGGTGGCAGCAAACTCTGCCGCCTAAGGTTTGGGCGCAGGCCCAATTCTTGCTGCATCAGGCTGACTGGCTGGGCTTTTTGCTCCACGGGCAGTTGGGCCTGAGCGACTACCACAATGCCCTTAAGCTGGGCTACGACGTGGGCAGCCTGAGCTATCCGGACTGGTTATTAAGCTTGGGATTCAGTCATTTGCTGCCAGAGGTGAGAGAGCCGGGAGTTGCGATCGCATCCCTATCCCCCGACATTGCCGCTCAATGGGGCTTTCCAAGCCACTGCCAGGTCTGCACCGGCACTACCGATAGCATTGCCGCCTTTCTAGCCAGTGGGGCCAGCCAACCCGGCGATGCTGTCACCTCGCTGGGCTCTACCCTGGTGCTAAAACTGCTCAGCACTACTCGCGTCGACGACAGCCGCTACGGCATCTACAGCCACCGGCTAGGCGATCTGTGGCTCGTAGGAGGCGCTTCAAACACGGGAGGAGCGGTACTGCGCCAGTTCTTTTCAGACGCAGAATTAGTCCAACTTAGCGCCCAGATTGACCCCACCCAAGCCAGTCCTTTGGACTACTACCCACTGCTCCAGCCCGGTGAGCGGTTCCCCATTAATGATCCAGACCTGCTCCCCCGACTAACCCCAGCAGCAGACTCTCCTGTGGCGTTTTTGCACGGTCTGCTGGAGAGTATGGCCCGAATTGAGCAGCAGGGCTACCGCCTGTTGGAGAAGTTGGAAGCCAGCCCCGTGCAGCAGGTGTATACGGCAGGCGGGGGAGCGCAAAACCCCGCCTGGACAGCTATCCGGCAACGCCTCCTGCAGCGGCCTATCAACGCTGCTCACTACCCAGAAGCAGCGATCGGAGCAGCCCATTTAGCCCTCAGCTCAAGGCCATAGGGGCTGCCTTATAAAAGGCTATAAAAAATTCCGCCCGGTCTAAACCCTGGCGGAATAGTGCCTTAAAGCTCAAGCCTGGTCTATAGGCCGAGCTGATCGCCGCGACGATACTGCAGATAGGCCGCCACAAACAGGCCCAACAGAGTAATGGGGATCAGACCTAGCACAATTCCAGACAGTAAGGGTTCTACCACGCCAGTTCTCCTCTAAATTGCTTTAGCAACAGTTAGCATCTGGTTCAGCTGCTTCTCAGTTTTAGTTTAAAGGGAAATGCCCCTGTTTCGGGAGCCTATTTAGGGCTTTAATCAGCTACTACAGCAATTCTGAACTGCCCCTAGCTGAGAATCCTTAAGATTCTGTAGCAATCGCTCTGGGTATTCTTTAAAATGCGTAATCATAACGAAACGTAACCCAACGGCTCAGGCTTGACACAGGAGACTTTCGAAGAACAGCCCTCAGAACTCACGGTGCTGCTGCAAAAAGAGGCCCGAGTGCTGTTTGTGCTTTTTGTAGCTGTTCTAACGGCAATTCTTTTCGCCCGTTATTTAGAAGCAGCAGATCCCTACATTCATCAGGTTCTGGTGCTTCAAGGAGACCACAATCGAGGTGAGGCCATTTTCAGAATGAACTGCGCCGTCTGTCACGGCATTGAGGCCACGGGAGAGGTTGGCCCCGACCTGCGAGGGGTTTCAGACCACAAGAACAAGGTGAGTCTGATCAAGCAGGTCACTAGCGGCAAAACGCCTCCCATGCCCCAGTTTCAGCCCAACCCTCAAGATATGGCCGATCTGCTGGAGTACCTAGAAGGCCTGTAGCCTTCCGTTAATTTCAAAGGTAGCTGCAGCTCAACTATTTCCAGGTTCCAGCTTCACAGGTTAGCAGCTTGTCTAGAGTGGCAGCATTCCCCAGGCGGCCTGTGGTCGTAACCCCTGCGTTCTCTGCCTGCCGAATCTGCGCCTCTACGGCTACGTTCACCAGCTCCATTCGCAGCCGCTCAGCGTAGGCCTGCCGGACTTCGCCGGTGCGGTTGGCCGGTTGGCTCGCCTGGTTCTGGCTGAAGGACTGGCTGAGCGTAAACCCTAATTCCTGGGCTAAAGATTCAATCACAAACCGCTGCTCAGGGCGAGCGGTTTGTAAGCCATCGGCTAAAGGACGGGAAATCACCTGTTGCACAAGCACCTCAGAGGCCTGCCGCTGTAGCCACGCTTCTGAGGTGGAAATTGGCAGGTCCGGCGTTACCGCATCGACTTTGGAGAAGGCATGGGCTTCGGCAAAGGAGACCTGGCCGTTCTGGTCATAGTCGGCAGAAGGAGCGGGGTTGCCGGTGCGATCGCGGCCACTCAAGCCCGCAAAAAAGCTGGAGCTGTAGTCTTCGTAGTCAGCCTCATTCACCAGCGGCGTGCAGCCCACCGAGGGGCGAGTCTTAACTGTGGCAAAGAACCCACAGCGGGTCTGTAGCGCCACCGGACGCTCTGGATCGCCGTCTTCATAAATCAAGTTGGCAAAAGATCCGGCGTAGCACTGGGCCATCATAGTGACAAAGGGCTGGTCTGCTGGCAGCGCGTCCAGCTTTTGGGCCAGTTCCTGCACGGATAAAAAGTCCTCTCCCCAGAGAATCATGGCGTTGTTGTCTGGGTTTTCTCGGCTCAGCGCACCGTGCCCAGTGAAATAAAAGAAGGTGGGGCAGGGTTGCTGCTGATCCTCAAACCAACCCATGACATTGTCCCAGGTGGCCGCCCCCAACAGATAGGGAATCTCAGGCACCTTGAACTGCTCCCGCCCTAGAGGATCTAGGTAGCGGACTGTCGCTTGCCCATCATCACCATTGGCGAAATAGACGCTGGCAGATGCTGGGTCCAAGCCAAGATGGTCCAATGTCCGCTGGAAGTAGCGCACATTTTTCTCTAGAGCTATTTCGTTGTAGGCCGGAGCACCGCCCCCCGCCACTACCAAAAACTGAGTCTCTGAAGGAAAGCCAAGGGCACCTGCAGACTGAATAGCTGAATGAGAGCCAGAAAACGCTTGATTAGGGGAGCCCGCAGCATTTAACCAGTACCCCGTCACAAAGCTACAGCCTGCAATGGCTCCTAAAGCTGCGACAAAGGCTTTCCAGCTAAACCCTAGCGGCATCCTCACTTCCTTCCCTTAAGGGTAGAACTTTTACCTGCCCTAACAAGAGCATCCCTGCCCGACGCAGCAGGGGCCCTGTTACCGGTCACCCTACCGCACCGTTCTCATTTGGCAGCAGCCTGAGGTCTAGCACTCTTGTCTAGCGCTCTCATTTTCAGTGTAACAACGAGCGCAAGTCCGGCTGGTGTAGCTCCGTCTATGCTTAAAGACCGCATCCAGGGGTATTACAGGCTTGTTACAGAAGCTCCAAAAACCATCTCGGGCCATGAATCTTTCTCTGAAAGCCAGAAATGATCGTTAATCTCCTTAGCCAAGGGAAAAGAATTTGATTCAGTGGTGCGGTTTACCCCAACCCGGGAAAGCCTCTTGAGGTAACGGCTTCAGGCGCTGAAGCAGCCTTTTGGCAAAGCCACCAATTATGAGAACGGCAGATCAGTTCGGCAGATTGGGCTTTACAAAACTCCATGCTTTGCTTTAATATTCAGTTACGCGGAAGCACATAAGTTCATCCGCTTACCTTGAAGCCTAATAAATACCAAGGACTTATCCATCATGACGACTACTCTACAGCGGCGCGAAAGCGCTAACCTGTGGGAGCAGTTCTGCGAGTGGGTGACCAGCACCGACAACCGCCTCTACATTGGCTGGTTCGGCGTACTGATGATCCCCACCCTGCTAGCTGCAACCGCTTGCTTCGTAATCGCCTTCATCGCTGCTCCTCCCGTTGACATCGACGGTATCCGTGAGCCCGTTGCCGGTTCTCTGATGTACGGCAACAACATCATCTCTGGTGCTGTTGTGCCTTCTT
>JACVRP010000097.1 GCA_014534385.1 Cyanobacteria bacterium Co-bin13 | reverse complement strand
GAGTTCTAGCTCGTTCTCCGGCTCAATGGTTTCGAGCAGATGATTAGCTTGAGTCATGCCGCGATCCTCGTGCTCCTCTAAATTCAAGACAAAGGCTTCATTCAAACTAGCACTCCAGGCTAAACCCTGCCCGCTATTTCTAAAGCGTTGTAACGCCTAATGTCACCCGTGAGTCGGACTTAAGAAATAACGTGGCAGAGAGTCTTCCCAGAATCCTAAAAAAATCACAGTTGGGCGTGAATGCAGCTTCCCAGGATTACCGAGAAGCATTCTGCCAAAAGTTTTCCAATTGTAACTTCTCCAACAAAGATGTACCACCTAAATGCTTAATTTCCAGGCCAGAATTCACACACTCCTTAACCAAAACCCGTAAATCGGTAGCCAGGGCGACTTCCTAAATTTTTTTGGGCCTGTTAGAGGTCAGGGAAGGACTACTTTTTTAAGAATTAAAAAGGAATCCACTTGGACGAGCTGACTTTTTAGCGTTCTAGCCTAGAGCAGCCTTAAAGGAAGTCGCTGGGCCTCAGCCGAGGACTAGAGTCAGGTCCTGTTAGGGGCTGGCTAACCGCCTGCTGCAGGTTCACGACTGCCAACCTTTGATTACGTAAACTGATCCACAGGCTACAGCAGTTACCCGCTGTGCTGACCACAATGTCAGCCTGTCGCTCTGCTAGCCTACAGGCCGTCTGGTAGAGCCGGGTTCGCTGGTCGGATCGAACGGTTTGGGCTCGGTAGTAAAGCTCGTTCTGATGGTGCAGTCCATCCTGCACGCTGCCGTTGAACCAGAATTTAAAGAGATGCAGCTGGCTTTCTAGCAAAACTTGAGGCAGCATAGGGCTTCGCGCCAAACTCGTTGCGAATGGGAAAGGGAAATACCCAGTAACCTGCCAAAGTGTTGGGGGCAGATCTGGAGTACTTCAGATCAAAAGCATCTCGATCCAAATTTCTTAAAATTTCTTAGCCAGCGAAATTTCCAGCCCGCAACCAGGCTCAGCTTTGGAGCTAACGGCGGTCAGTCAAAGCACACTAGGCCCGCTTAAAAATACTTGTCTTCCTAGTCTACCCAGGTAGGGCTGAGTCTCACCCTGCTCAGGAGCAATGGCTCAGCCCTAGCTCTGCTTAGCTAGGGCTGATTCGACTAGAGACGTGAGGACTTCTCCACTTAGGGGCTTAACGAGAAATCCGTCGAGGCCAGGATTGTCATCTTGATGTCCCCATCGGGGGCTAGTTGAATCGGTCAGGGCGACAATAGTCATCTTGGCTGCACTGGCTCCCTGACGCAGCTGTGCTACCAAAGGCTTGGACCAATTTTGCCCATCGCCTATCAAAATCACAAGGTAGGGGGGCCCCTGATGAACTTTGGCCAGCGCTTGTTCCGCTGTCCCCGCGATAAAAACAGGACAGCGCAGTTGAGTCAGTAGAGAATGAACTCCACCCGACTCCTGCCGCTGGGTATCCAACACCAGAATATAGCGATGAGTTTTAGACATATGCAGTGAGATGCTTTGGCTTCTTATAGTAGTTAGTCCTCGAGCAGCAGCTTCAAAAGTTTCGCATTGCTCAAAATACGTCTAAAAGCCTGAAAGGCTAGTTCTACTGACTTATTAGGGTTTGCAGGGCAATAATCTTCTTCCGTTTTTTTTAGCCTTGTGAAATCAAATCTAAACAACAAATTTTGAGGCGAACGGCCTACTCTAAAGGCAGCTTAAGCCTTCGCAATAAAGCTTTATTGAAAAGCGAAAAATTGTTTAAGATTGGCGGAGAATCGACAAAAGCTTTGCCTTAAAAGCTTATTTTCTGGGCCTTTTGGGCTTTTCTGTGTACGCCTTCCAGCGATCGAAAGGCTGCCTCAAAGTAGGTTGATTAGAGCTATTTAAGCGGGCCGAGCCTGATCTGCAGCACATCTTTCTCTGGATAGATGTCAGAGATTTGTGGCTATCCACTACATCGATTGAGCTAGATAGGGTGATCTGCTCTGTTGGTTTGATCGCTGAGACTGATCTACTGCAGAATTTGGGCTAAGGTTTGTTTTTCTAAGTGGTTTGAAGGCAGCTTCTTCTAGTCCATGGCCCTAGTTAAAGGCAGATTTGAGCTTACTGGTATGGGCAGTCGTGGGTGAATAGTTCCCGTTGCTTTTGCCGATCGCTTTTACAATGAAGCAGGCGAATTCTGATGGCTATGGGTGGTACGAACCCAACCTTTTGATATTGACCGGGTGCTAACGCAAATCCGAGCTGCGATCGCACCCTTTCCTAAAGCGGCTATGTTTCAGCTAGCCGAAGAGGGCTTTGGCTCTCTTTTTGAGCAGCTCATTTCCTGCATCATTTCCATTAGGACCTATGACGAGGTCAGCGTGCCAGTTTCCCATCGCCTCTTTAAGCGGGCTCGGACACCGGAAGCTATGGCGCAGCTGTCTGCTGCCGAAATTTTTGACTGCATTCGAGACAGCACCTTTGCCGATCGCAAGGCAGAGCAGATTCTCACTATCGCCCAGCAGGTTGTGTCGGAGTACGGAGGGCATCTACCGGCTGATCCAGAGGTTTTGACTAGCTTTCACGGGGTAGGGCCCAAGTGCGCTCACCTAGCGCTGGGAGTGGCCTGTCATCTGCCCTATATCAGTGTCGATGTGCACGTTCATCGGGTGACCAACCGCTGGGGCTACGTACAGGCTCGAACGCCCGAGAAAACGCTGGCAGCGCTCCAGAAACAGCTGCCCCAGGAATACTGGGTGGAGATTAACTCGCTGCTGGTGCCCTTTGGTAAACACATTTGCCGAGGAACTCGGCCGCGCTGCCAGACCTGCCCGGTCGAGCCTATGTGTGACCAGGTGGGAGTTACGGGGATTGCAGGTTGAGGCAGTATGAGTCGCTTTACCATCTTTGTCACCCGCCGACTGCCCGTTTCCCTCGCGCCGCTAGAGGCCGTGGCGGAGGTTGTGCTTTGGCCCGAGCGCCAGCCCCCGCCCTACGACGTGCTACGGCGTGAGATCCAGCGCTGCGAGGGGCTGCTGTGCCTGCTAACTGACCGCATTGATGCGGCGCTGCTGCAGGCTGCGCCGCAGCTAAGGGTGATTAGCCAGATGGCAGTTGGCTACGACAATATCGATGTCAAGGCTGCGACTGCACTCAAGATTCCTGTGGGTCACACGCCAGGAGTGCTGACCGAAGCGACGGCAGATCTAACCTGGGCACTGCTAATGGCAGCGGCCCGTCGGGTCGTCGAGGCCGATCGGTTTACCCGCTCGGGTCAATGGACTACCTGGGAGCCCGACCTGCTCCTGGGGCCCGATGTGGCGGGAGCGACCTTAGGCGTTGTAGGGCTGGGCCGCATTGGTCAGGCGGTGGCTCGTCGGGCGTTGGGGTTTGATATGCGGGTGCTCTATACAGCGCCTAGGCCTGTCGATGCAGCAATAGAGCAGCGGCTCAAGGCTGAGTACGCCAGCCTGGATCGGGTTTTACAGGAGGCTGACTTTATCACGCTGCACGTGCCGCTAACCACAGCAACCCATCATCTTCTGGGGGCAGCCCAGTTTCAGCAGATGAAGTCTACTGCCGTGTTGATCAACACGGCTCGCGGTGCCATTGTCGACCAGGGAGCGCTGTATAAAGCCCTGCAGGCGGGACAGCTGGCCGGGGCAGCCCTAGATGTCACCGAGCCAGAGCCAACGCCGCTGACAGAACCGCTGCTAAGCCTGCCCTCGGTCATTGTGACGCCCCACATTGGCAGTGCCAGCCGCCAGGCTCGTGAGAAGATGGCGCAGATAGCGATAGCTAACCTGCTGGCGGGCCTGCGAAACGAACCTTTACCCCATTGCGTAAATTTGGAGATTTATGGTTGAAGCTTCTACTCGACTGCGTGTTTTGGTAGTGGGTGCCACTGGCGGGGTTGGCCAGCTAGTCGTGGCTAACCTGCTGGAGCAGGGCTACCCAGTGCGGGCGTTGACCCGCTCCCTAGAAAAGGTGCAGCGGCTGTTTAGCGATCGCATTGAAGCCGTTGTCGGCGACATCCGCCAGCCCGAAACTCTACCGCCTGCCATGGGCGGGGTGGGCTACCTGATTTGCGCCACCGGCACCACGGCTTTTCCTTCCGCACGTTGGGAGGTTGACCTGCCCGAGGGGAGCGGGGGGTTGGGTAGTTTGACTGCCTGGGGCCGCATCCTCACCGATGCCGATTACCGCCAGCAGCATAGCCGCAATACTCCCTACAAGGTTGATGCTCTAGGCGTAGCCAATTTGGTGGCTGCTACGCCTGCTGACCTGAGGCGGTTTGTTTTTGTCTCCTCTGTCGGCATTCAGCGCCAAAAGCAGTTTCCGTTTTCAGCCCTAAACGCCTTTGGCGTGTTGGAGGCAAAGCAGCAGGGAGAGCAGTCGATTCAGCAGTCGGGGCTCCCCCACACCATCATTCGTCCGGGGCGGCTGATTGACGGCCCCTACACCTCCTATGACTTAAATACCCTGCTCCAGGCCAAAACCCAGGGCAAGCGCGGTGTGGTTATCGGCCAGGGTGACACGCTCGCGGGAGACGCCAGCCGCATTGATGTGGCTGCCGCCTGCGTCGCCTGCCTGCAAAGCCCAGCCGCAGAAAACCAAATCTTTGAGCTGGTGAACCAGGGCAGCCGCCCAGCGGAACTCGACTGGAACCGCCTGTTTGCCAACCTGAGTTAGGGGCTAAGGGGAATGGAGAGGAGCTGCCTTTTCTCTATTGCTGGCAAACTCGTCGCCAGAGCGGATGACTGGGGCCTTTTTGACGAATGCGGCTGAGCTGCTTTTCAAGTCGTCCTCGTTCGTTGGTGGAGAGGCCAAACAAAATATGCCGGCTTTCTGCCATCAGGAGGGCCACGGTCATACCAATGCATATGCTGAGCCCCAGCGCTGGCAGGCGGTTATAGGCCAGCCCATAGCGGACTGCGGTCCAGGTGAAATGCTGGCGCAGCAGGGCTATCTCATGGCGGAGGTACCACAGGCAAAGGGGTGAAACCACGAGCCAGAGCAGGCCCACAACTCTCCACCACCGCCGCATCATAACGTCTCTGAGCCGGTTAATCTGGTGTTCGTAGGCGGAATCTGTCACGGTTAAGGGGTGTCTTCAACCACTCCGGGCAGGGGCTCAGCCTCGGGTTGAGCCGTCACAGCTCGGCCAGTACGCTCTCGCCAGAGAGCCAGCAGCGTACTGGCAACGAAAATGCTGGAGTAGGCTCCGGAGACAAACCCAATAATGAGAGCCAGGGCAAAGTACTTGAGCGTTTGTCCGCCAAACAGCAGGATTGCCAGCAGGGGCAGCGTGGTGGTCAAACTGGTGTTGATGGAGCGGGCTAGGGTCTGATTGACGGAGTCGTCAACGAGGGTGTCGATGTGCTCGCCGGGCCGGAGCTTAATGCTCTCGCGCACCCGGTCGTAGATGACCACCGTATCGTTCACCGAAAAGCCGACGATCGTCAGCAGGGCCACAATAAACAGGCTGTCTACCTCAACCCCTAAGGCTAGGCCCAGCGCAGCAAAGACGCCAGCGGTAATGAAAATGTCGTGGAACAGGGCAATAATCGCAAAAACTGCGTAGTCAAGCTCAAAGCGAAGGCTGAGGTAGACAATAATGCCCGCAAAAGAAACTATCAGCGCCAGCAGACCGGATGCAAAAAGCTGCCGTCCGATTACCGGGCCAACCGAGTCAATTTGGATAGAGTTCGGATCAAACCGGCCTAGGGTTTCCTCCAGGGAGGTTTGCAGCTGCGATCGCTCCTCAGTTCCTAAGTTGATCGTTCGTACCGACAGGCTCTGGCGGTCATCGCCCACGACCTGTAGGCTGCTGCTCTCCAACCCCTGCTCGCTGAGCACCTGGCGCACAGCGGCCAGATCAATTGGCTCACTGCAGTTGTCGGGCACCGAGCAGTCTCGCGTTAGCTGCAGCCGGGTGCCCCCCACAAAGTCCAGTCCAGGTCGTAGCGGCACCCCTAGCTGCTGCCAGGAAATTGCCATCGCCGCCAACCCTGCCAGGATGGCTAGACCCGAAATTGTCCACCAGAGGCGGCGCTGCTTAATGACGTTGAGCTTCATAGGACCAGAAGAGTTAGGAATTGGGGGCCTGCTTCAACCCCGGACAGAAGAGTTCGGGCTTGCGGAACTGGGGCAGGGAGAGACTGAACAGCAAAAACGTGCGGCTACAGGTCAGTGCCGTAAACATGCTAATGGCAACCCCAATAGCCAGGGTCAGGGCAAATCCTCGAACTAGGCCAGCACCCAGCCAGAACAAAGCTCCACAGGCGATCAGCGTCGTGACGTTACTGTCGAGAATGCTGGAAAAGGCTCTGTAAAAACCCGCCTCTACAGAACGATAAAGGGTTTTGCCCGAGCGCAGTTCTTCACGAGTGCGCTCAAAAATTAGCACGTTGGCGTCCACGGCCATGCCAATGCTGAGAATGAATCCGGCAATGCCGGGCAAAGTCAGGGTGACGCCCAGTAAATTGAAGGCGGCCCAGGTCAGCAGGGCATAGATCACTAGCGACAGATCGGCCAGGATACCGGGCAGGCGATAGTAAACGGCCATAAAAATCAGGACCAGGAGCAGGCCCCCAATGCCAGCGTACAGGCTGCTCTGGATGCTGTCGCGGCCTAGGGTAGGGCCGACGGTGCGGTTTTCGACAATTTCAACGGGCACAGGCAAGGCCCCTCCGCGCAGCTGAATAGCCAGATCCTGGGCAGAGGCCGCGTCAAAGTTGCCCGAGATAACGGCTCCACCCCCGGCAATGCCGGTTTCGGCATACTGCACGTCCACAGTTGGCGAGCTGAGCAGGCGATTGTCTAGGAAAATGCCTAGTCCGCGTCCGGTGCCGGCGATGCTGCGGGTTAGATCGGCAAACTGCTCTCCCCCTTCCCGGTCAAACTGGATCTCTACCTGCCAGACTGAGCCGCTTGGCGGTAGACCGGCTTGGGCATTGGTCAGGGCATCCCCAGTGAGCTGGGCCGGTTCAAACAGGTCGGCAATGGCGGCTTCACTGGTTGCGATCGCAGCCTGCAGCCGCTCCAGTTCGGCCAGAGTCTCTGGGTTGGTCGGGCCACCCGCCGCCTGGGACTGCTGCAGCGCCGCTAGCTCCTGCAGGTGTCCCTGGAGAATCTGATTTTCAACCAAAATCTGCTGCTCAGTGCCCGGCCTTTGCGCCCGAAACTCAAGCTGCGCCGTGCCACCTAGCACCCGCTCAGCCTGCTTGGGATCATTAATGCCCGGGAGCTGAACCAGGAGTTGGTTGCTGCCTAGCTCCTGCACAATTGCCTCCGAGACCCCTAATCCGTTGACTCGACCTTCAACCACCCGTTTGACTGCATCTAGGGCGTCAGGGGTAATTTCCCTTACCTCATCAGTCGTCTGAATCTGCAGAGTCAGCTGAGAGCCGCCCCGCAAATCCAGGCCCAACTGAGTCGGGATCTCCACGATCACCAGAATAGCCGCGATGGCCAGCGCAAAAATGACCGCTAGCAGTAACCGTTGTCTTGCCATAAATCACACATCTCAACAGCGGAGACTCTGGGTTAACCCTAAACCCTCAGAGCCACCATTTTCTCAACCGCTTCTTCAATTTGCTTAGGCTGAACAATGGTCAAGCTCTCCAGCTTACCGTTATACGGTGTAGGAATGTCCTGGGACGACAGGCGCAGTACGGGCGCATCTAGCTCATCGAAGAACCGGTCGTTGATCGAGGCAATAATCTCTGCGCCCACCCCACCGGTCTTCATACATTCCTCTACCACGATAACCCGATGGGTCTTGCAGATGGACTGGCCAATGGTCTCAAAGTCCAGGGGCTTCAGTGAAATCAGGTCAATAACCTCAGGATCAAAGCCCTGCTTCTCCAAATTCTTGACCGCCTGCAGGACGTGGTGGCGCATGCGGGAGTAGGTCAGGATAGTCACATCGCTACCTCGGCGCACCACCTCAGCCTTGTCCAAGGGCACCAAATATTCGTGATCAGGTAGATCTTCCTTCAGGTTGTAGAGCAGCACGTGCTCAAAAAACAGCACCGGATTGTTGTCACGGATGGCGGACTTGAGCAGGCCTTTAGCATTGTAGGGCGTGGAGCAAGCCACAATTTTTAGGCCCGGCACCGCCTGAAAATAAGCCTCTAGCCGCTGGGAGTGCTCTGCCCCTAGCTGCCGCCCAACCCCACCCGGACCGCGAATCACCATCGGGATCTTGAAGTTGCCGCCAGAGGTATAGCGCAGCATGCCCGCATTGTTGGCAATCTGGTTAAAGGCCAACAGCAAAAAGCCCATGTTCATCCCTTCGATGATAGGGCGTAGCCCGGTCATCGCTGCGCCAACGGCCATACCGGTAAAGCTGTTCTCGGCAATGGGCGTATCGAGCACCCGCAGTTCGCCGTACTTGTCGTAAAGGTCCTTAGTGACCTTGTAAGACCCGCCGTAGTGGCCCACGTCTTCTCCCAGCACAAATACCGTGGGGTCTCGCTGCATTTCTTCGTCAATCGCCTGCCGCAGGGCGTTGAACAACAAAGTTTCTGCCATTCTGAGCTACGCCAATAGAGTTTAATTGAAGTTCAGTCGTTCACGTTTAGTGCCGTTAAGCGCACATGCCAAAATCCGGTCGGTCTCAGGCGAAGGCTCTCAAGCGTCTTCAGCAAAGATGTACCGATAGAGCTCATCGGGGTTGGGCTCTGGGCTTTCTTCAGCAAAGGCTACAGCTGCCTCAACAGTTTCTTGAATCCGCTGCCGCACCGACTTCAGAGTTTCCTCATCAGCCAGGTTCTGCTCTAGCAGGTAGACCTCAAACCGCTTGAGCGGATCGCGGGCTAGCCAGGCTTCCTTTTCAGCTTTAGAGCGCAGCTCGTCCGGGTCCGCTAGGGAATGTCCTCGGAATCGGTAGGTCAGACATTCAATCAGCGTTGGGCCTTCCCCCGTGCGAGCTCGGGCGACGGCCTGCTGGGCTACCTCCCGCACCGCCAATACATCCATACCATCTACTTCGACACCGGGCATGCCAAAAACGCTGGCCTTGCGGTAGATCTCAGGTTGGGAAGTGGCTCGTTCGTGAGCCATGCCAATTGCCCACTTATTGTTTTCAACCACAAATAAGATAGGCAGCTTCCAGAGAGCCGCCATGTTGAGGCACTCAAAAAACTGGCCGTTGTTGGTGGTGCCGTCGCCAAAGAAGCAGGCAGTGACCTGATCAGCCCCGGCGTCGCCCATCGCATCCCGGCGATAGCGCGACTGAAAAGCTGCGCCCAGAGCCACGGGAATGCCCTCTCCAATAAAGGCAAATCCACCCAGTAAATTGTGTTCGGCCGAAAACAGGTGCATAGAGCCGCCCCGACCTCTGCTACAGCCCGTCTCTTTACCAAACAGCTCGGCCATGACGTTGCGAGCGGGCACCCCGGCACTCAAAGCATGGACGTGGTCTCGGTAGGTGCTGCAGACAAAATCATCGGGCCGCATGGCTTTGATCACGCCCGTAGAAACGGCCTCTTGACCGTTATAAAGGTGAACAAACCCAAACATTTTTCCCCGGTAGTACATCTCGGCACACTTGTCTTCAAAAAAGCGGCCAAGCACCATATCTTCGTATAGCATGAGCCCGTCTGCCTGCGTGAGTGGGGCTGATGCCGCGTGAAATGCTGGTAATGTCCTTTCCTGAACCATGGGTTTGCTGAGTCCTAAGCCCAAATATCCAATCTTTGACTATAGCGAAAAGGTTGCCTAACTGATCAGCCTGTACGCCAGTCCTTATCAGACCTCGTCAAACTGTAGCTCTAGCTTTAACATTGCCAGATAACATTGCCAGAGCAGCGCAATCCCTAATTCTGATAATTCTGAATTTTGAATATTCTGAACAAACAGGCAGGGTTGAGCGAATTGAATCTACTCATTCTAATATGATGGGTTGGTGAAATCTGACCGTAAGCTTGTCAGGACCGGAACCAGCCTGGTTAAGGCTGAGCTGAAACAGGGTAGCATCTGACAACATAACTGCAAACGGATTGCAAAAGATGAGATCGTTGGCGCATCCGTTGTGGGCCTTTTTGGATACTATTCGATTGAATTCACTGATGGGGATTTGAGCTGTGCGAATTCCGTTGGACTACTACCGTATTCTG
>JACVRP010000247.1 GCA_014534385.1 Cyanobacteria bacterium Co-bin13 | reverse complement strand
GTAGGCGACGCCGTGGATCTATACGACCGCTACTGGACGCTGCTGACCAGCGCCTAACGCAGGGTCGTTGGCACTGCGATCGCAAGCGTAATTGCCCGCAGGCTCATAAAGCTGGTCAGCGCCAGCCAGAGCAGATGGGGGCTACTTGCAGATTGAGCTAAGAACGCCAGCGGCAGAAACCCTACGCCAGCGGCAAATAGCGTCGAGTTGCGCAGCGTATGCCCGGCAGTTAGACCCAAAAAGTAGCCGTCGAGCAGGTATGCGATCGCGCCCATGCCCAGGCACGGCAATAGCCACCAGACAAAGCGCCGCACCTCCAGCAGCACATCCCCGTGGCTGGTCAGCAGGCCAAACAGCAGATTTGGAAACAGCGCCAGCACTAGGGCAAAGGCCAACCCCAGGCTGATACTGGTAATGCCGCCCAGCCTGAGCAGTTGACTGAGCTGGGTGCGATCGCGGCTGCCGTAAAACTTGCCCGCAAAGCTCTCTGTGGCAAAAGCAATGCCGTCGATAAAGTACGCCGACAGGGTGACGCCCTGCAGCAGCAGCGTATTGGCGGCGAGAACCTGCGTTCCCAATGCTGAGCTGAAGTGGGTAAACAGGGCAAAGCTAATCACTAGGGCAAAGGTGCGGATCAAAATATCTCGGTTGAGGCGAAACAGTCCCTTAAGCGCCTGAATTTCCCCTATTTGAGGCAAAGCAGCTCGCCACAGCTGCCAATTTCCCTCCTGCAAGATCAGGCTGAGTCCAGCGATTAGCATTAAGTACTGACTCAGGGCCGTACCCAGCCCTGCCCCCAGGCTGCCCCAGCCCCACAGGCGAATAAACAGGTAGTTAAAAACAACGTTGCTGGCGTTGCCGACCACCGACAGGACAATCACCCGCCGCCCCTGTTCCTGGCCCAAGAACCAGCCCAGCATCACCAGATTTAGCAGCACCGCTGGCGCATCCCAAATGCGGGCATTGAAGAAGTCGTAGCCCGACTGCTGCACTGAGGCTTCTGCTGCCAGCAGGCCAAATCCCAGCTCGCGAATCGGTACTTGCAGCAGCAGAATGAGAAGCCCCAGGGTGAGTGCGATCGCACCATTTCGTAGCGCAATCAGCCGCACCTCGACCGGATCTGCTTTGCCCTGGGCCTGGGCCGTCATGCCGGTGGTGCCCATGCGTAAAAAGCCAAAGCTCCAGTAGACCACGTTGAAAATCACCGTCGCCAGGGCGACCCCTGCCAGATGCCGAATCTCAGCCAGGTGACCTAAAAAAGCCGTATCGATGATTCCCGCTAGGGGAACCATCAGGTTCGAGAGAACATTGGCTGCAGCCAGCCGGAAAAAGGCGGCCCGAAAGGAGGCTTGAGCGAGTGCCATAGGTAGTTTCAGGCCCCAGCCTGCGCCTAAAAGAAGCCGTCTTGCTCGATGTCTTCAATAGTTTGCAGGCCCCGAGTATCGCCAATTTTCAGCAGAGCTGAGCGGGCATCTTCTCGCACGCCGAGATCGTCGTCTTCGGCAAAAGTTTCCAGCAGGGCGTCTACGGCAGTATTGTAGACCACGTTCGAAGGCAGTTCCCGGCAGAGCTGGCCGATAGACCAGGCACAGTTGCTGCGAATGGCTGCTACGGCGTCGCGCCGCAGCGCTTCAATCAGCGGGGGAATGGCCGAGATGACGGCTTCGTAGCTGACATGGGCCATTTGGGCCAGCGCACTGGCAGCCCAGAGTCGAACTGCCGGAATGTCGGTGCGTAGCGCGTCTACTAGCGGCATTAGCGCGCGGCCATCGCGGCTGTTGCCAAGGGCCCACACCAAGCCCTTGCGAACGTAGCCATTCCAATCGGCGCTGAGCTGTTTAACCAACGGCTCTACCGCAGTGGCACAGGTATTGCGGCCCAAGGCATAGGCAGCACTGACTCTGACTAGAGGACACCCATCGTCCAGCATGCTAATGAGAGCCGGGACAGCACGCTCGTCTTCTAGCTCACAGAAAGCTCGCGCTGCCAACATGCGTTGCTGAGTCGCAGTAGACTCCAGCAACTGCAACATTTCCTCTGGGTCATACTGCGGCCCGCTTTCTTCCTCAATGGGGCCAAGCTGATCTAGAGGATCGGCAAACTCTACCTCTGGATCCAGAGTTGTCACCTCATCTTCGTCATACATATAGCCACTTTATCGGTTAACGAACCACTTTGCACCTGCTTTTGGCGAGAGTAAACAGTCCTCCTAGACGAGGACGACAGCCGCGAAAGTTTATTCTTTTGAAGGGCGGATGCTAGCCTCTTAAAGGACTATTGCGGATATGAGGTTTTCAATGGGTACGGATGTTGCAGGACTGGGATATTTGGCTGTGCCAGAGACTGGAACAGGCGCAGGGGTGATCGTACTGCAGGAATGGTGGGGCCTGGTACCTCACATCAAAACCGTAGCCGACCGCTTTGCTCAGGCCGGGTTTGTCGCCCTGGCCCCTGATCTGTACGGGGGTGAGAGCACGACCTCACCCGATGAGGCCGGGCGGTTAATGATGGCCTTGAATATTGAAAAAACAGCTCAAGATTTGGAGAATGCGGTGGACTACCTGCTGCAGCACGATGCCGTTACCGGAACAAAGGTAGGTGTGGTCGGCTTTTGCATGGGCGGACAGCTGGCCCTGCTGGCGGCAACGCTGAGCGATCGCATTGGGGCTGCTATCGACTTCTACGGCATTCATCCCAATGTCAAGCTGAACGTTTCTCAGCTCAAGGCCCCAGTACTGGGTTTCTTTGGCGATCAGGATACGTCTGTGCCGCTAGAAGCGGTCGAAGATTTGGTCGCGGCGGTTCGCCACGCAGGCAAACCCATCGAAACTCAGCTATATTCAGGGGCTGGCCACGCCTTTTTCAACGATGCTCGGCCAGAAGCTTATAATGAAGCGGCAGCAGCGGATGCCTGGATGCAATCGCTCAAATTTTTCCGACAATACTTGATGAATTAAGAGACCGCGTGGTTTTTGGGCAGGCCCATCCGTAAAACTTGCTGAGCTTGAGCGCCTTTTTGGGGATTTCCACACGATTGTTCCGGCTCAAATGGAAAATTCAGCCATATTGCTGATCCCCTAATAGGGCATCTACCGTAAGTTATAAATAACCCTATAGATTGCAGAGGAACCTACCGATGTCCCCCTTATCCCCGGTAGGTTTTTTTCTTTTTAAACCCTTGAAAATTCAATAAGCCTTCCCTGCCCAGTATCCTGGAATAGAGAACAGTGCCCGCCTCAAGGGTTTGAAAGTCACCAGGAGAATTGCATGGTTGGAACCCAAGTCTCAGCTCGAGAACTTTTTCGCGCTGCCTATGAAAACCGCTACACCTGGACTAAGGGGTTTCCGGGTTACAGTGCTGATGTTACCTACACCCGCAATGGGGAAGTTTTCAGCGGACAGATTGAGATCAGTGCCGAACTCAAGCCCAGCGTTTCAGGGGTGACCGACGAAGAGGCCCAAAAAGCCATTCACGGTCAGATCTTTGAAATCGCCATCCACCGCATCCGCCGCAGCTTTGAAGACACCCACGGCAAAAACACCTTTGACTACGGTAAGACCCTGGAAGACGGTTCTGTCGAAATTCTGATGGGCGGCAAGGCCGAAGGCGATCGCTACCAGCTGCGCGACAATGAGGTCTCCCTGGTTCACCGCCATATCCACGGCGTAGTGGTCACGATCAATACCTTCAGCAGCCACAACACGGGTGAGGGCTATCTGTCTCACCGCTACGATTCGGTCTACCACGATCCGACCACGGGCGAACAGAAAGGGGGGCGCAGCGTGTTTGAAGACGAGTACGAGAAGGTGGGTGACTACTTCATCCTGTCTCGCCGCCACATTGCGACCGAGGGCGATCAGCCCAGCACTGAGGAGTTTCGCTTCTCCAACATCAAGCTGCTAGGGTAGGCAGCTTCTCCGCAGAATAGGCATCCTGCCTGTCCAAACTTAGGGCACGCAAGATGCCCACCCCACAAGACACTTGTTTACAGAGAAAGGGACTGGTATCACGCCAGCCCCTTTCTTCTTTTTAGAATCCCGGAGGTTCAGAACCCTAGAGCACCGTTACAGCAGGCTGGAAACCCGGTTTCTTTACTGGCTGGCATGAGATCTGGCCAGTGGCAGAGTAGAAACCGGGTTTCTGCAGCGACGTTCTAGACGACTGCGTAAGGGTTGTTGAGCCGATCGAGCTGCTTCACCAACAGGCTCAGGAATAGCCCCACATCAGTGACCACGCCCGTAGATTCCAGAGAACCCCGGTCAGCCAGCTTAGTGACCACGGCAGGGTTAATGTCTACGCAGACCATCTTCACTCCGGCAGGGGTCATATTGCCGACGCCAATGGAGTGCAGCATGGTAGACAGCATCAGGATCATGTCAGCGCCCTGCACCAGTTGAGCGTAGTCAGTCTGGGCCTTGAGCAGATCCATTTCGGTATCGGGGAGGGGGCCATCATCGCGGATAGATCCGGCTAGGGAGAAGGGCACCCCATGTTTAACGCATTCGTAGAAAATGCCCCGAGTCAGCACACCCTGCTCCACAGCCCCGGCAATACTGCCATAGCGGCGAATGGTGTTGATGGCTTTGAGGTGGTGGCGGTGTCCACCCCGCACCGAGACGCCCTGGTTCATATCAACGCCGAGGGAGGTGCCTAGCAAGGCCTGCTCGATGTCGTGAACTGCGATCGCATTGCCCCCCAGCAGCGCCTGAATGTATCCTTCGCGAATCAGGTGCGACAGATGCTCACCACCGCCCGTATGGATCACCACCGGGCCTGCGACCACCGCCACCTTGCCGCCCTGGTCGCGGAGCTTCCGCAGTTCCCAGGCAACCTGCTCCACGATCAGCTCTACCCGCCGCTCGCTAGAGACGCCAGAGCCCATAAAGCTAAACTCTTCGGTTGTGGTAGCAGTGCGATCGCGGCTAGTGGCCTTACGCACGCTGCGAATGCCATCAACCCCGGTGACTACCTGATCGCCCACCTGCAGATCTCGCAGCAGCTTGCAGTGGACAAGCGGCTCAGTAGCGGTCTGCTCGACGACAATCACGCCATCCATGCGCTGGTTATTGACCCGCACCCATTCGCCACCCACGCGAATTTCTGTGGGATAAATAGTCGTGCTGTAGAAATCTTCGGGAGCCACGCCTGCCTGAGAAATGGGGGTAAGCACCGCATCTCGCACTGCATCCGGCAACGTTGCCGCTCCGAGATCGATGAGCTGGGCCATGATCTCGCCCATCACCTCAGAGTCTGGAGCCGAGACCCGCACCTGCGCTTTCGACGTACTCTGCCGCTGTTCTCCCAGCTCAAAGTTGAGCACCTGGAAGCTGCCGCCCCCTTCCACAATCAAATCGAGGGCCCGATTGATCAGGCCAGAATCTAGCAGGTGCCCTTCCAGGGAAATGGTGCGGCTCTCGATGGCAGCCTCAGCATGGAAGTCATCGCGCACCGGCTCAGTAATTCGCAGCGTTAGGCACTTGGCAGCACCTCCTGCCTTCAAAAATTCCGTCAGCGGCGTCTCCAGCACCTGGAAGCCGACTTCCGCCAGCCGCTGTTTGAGGGCGGTGCTGGCCTGGTTCATGATGACAATGTGATCGACATTAACGGCATTACAGGCGAAATTGACGGCGTCTGCCTCGCTAATGGCAATTCGCTTGTGGGCCGGTACCCGCATCTCAATTAGGCGGTTGGAGTAGGCATCAAATGCTGGCGGGTAGTAAAGC
>JACVRP010000613.1 GCA_014534385.1 Cyanobacteria bacterium Co-bin13 | reverse complement strand
GGAAAGTCAAGCAGCTCGAGGCTGACCAGCAGCTCATAGCCAATGCCGCCTGCCCCGACAATGCCTAAAATCACTGAGGAGCGGACGTTAAACTCCCAGAGGTAGAGGCTAATGCCGAGCAGCCCCGGCAGCGCCTCGGGCAGCACGGCGAAGGTGAAGGTGCGGATGCGATCGCACCCCGCCGCTTCAATCGCCTCAATGGGTTCAGGCGGGAGAGTTTCTAGCACTTCGGCATAGAGCTTGGCCATTGACCCGGTGGTGTGCAAGGTCACCCCCAGCGCTCCAGCAAAGGGCCCCAGGCCCACAATCGAGACAAAAAACAGGGCAAAAATGGCCGTATCGATCCCCCGCAGCAGGTTTAAGAACGCCCGCAGCGGCGTTGCCAACCTTTTGAAGGGGGTGATATTGCGGGCCACAATCACCGCCAGGGGCACAGCCGCCAGGATCGCCACTGCGGTGCCAATGATGGCAATAGCTAGCGTCTCCCAGATCGCCTCCAGGAAAATCGGCAGTTCGCTAAAGTCGGGCGGAAACAGCCGCCCCAGCCAGTTGCCCAGCTGGGGCAGCCGCTGCCAAAACTGCTGTGGGTCAATCCTGGCTTCGCGGGCGCTGGCAATCAGAATGGCGGCAGCCAACACTCCCCAAAAGCTGTGGCGCAGCACTCGCCAGACCCCTCCCTGCCGCTGCCACTCGTGCTGAAGCAGGGCGTCGTAATCTGGTGAGGAGGCTGATTTGCCGTTGGTGAGTTCGAGCGGGTTGCGAGTCATGGGGAAAGGCTCGGTTTCTATAGCGTGGATTGGATCCCCCCTGCCCCCCTTACAAAGGGGGGTGATGGATAGGTTGATTGTTGCAAGTGTGTTTATAGGTTGAGTTGTATCAACCAAACAGCTTCAACATTTCCCCCTTGAAAAGGGGGGTAGGGGGGATCGCACCGAGCAACCTGTCTATCAAGTCACCACATGCACTCCTTAGGAAGCGTCTACTTCAGCCGCCCCACCGACTTGCCCGCCGCCTGAATCGGCGCATAATTGCTGCCATCAGACACCACAAATCCGGTGTAATTCTCAGGCAGCAGCGTCTCGGTCTGCTCTGGGGTGAGATTGACCAGAACCTCCTGTAAACGAGCCTTGAGGTCTTCTGGAAAGTCACCGCGTACCACAATCGGGTCGTTGGGCAGGGGGTCAGACTGCCAGATGATCTTGATTTGGCTCCTGTCGATTTTGCCTTCGCTGGTCAGCACGTCTAGGTTGCGATCGTAGTCGGAGGCAATGTCGGTCTGACCGTTGAGCAGGGCAATGGCCTGGGCTGCGTGGCTAGCCCCTTCGCTGTAGTCAAACACGGCCTTGGGGTCGAGGTTGCGGCGCAGAAATTCGGCCTGGGGTACCAGCCAACCGGAGGTAGAGCCGACATCGGCGAGGCTGATCTTGAGCTTTTCGCCCTGCTGGCTGAGGGCAATGGCCTCTTCTAGGGTGTTGAAGGGCGCGTCGGCGCGGGCCATTAACACTGAGTAGTAGGTGGGCTCGTCTTTGTATTTGACGGTTGCGATCGCATCTAGCGACGGCTCATTGTGGTGGGCCAGCACATAGCCCCAGGGACCGAGCCAGGCCACGTCTAGCGTGCCAGAGCGCAGCGCCTCAGAAATGCCGATCCAGTCGTCGGCCACCACCACCTCGGCAGGCAGATCTAGCTGCTCGGCCACCTGCTGAAACAGCGGCTCAAACTGCTTGCGGTTCTCGTTGGGCGTTGGGAAATAAGGTCCTACCCCAAACTTGAGCTGCGTCAGCTGCACTGTTTCTGGGGCATCGGCATCGGGCTG
>JACVRP010000312.1 GCA_014534385.1 Cyanobacteria bacterium Co-bin13 | reverse complement strand
CCAGCACCGCGACCGCGCCGCAGAGTTGCTAGACCGCGTGATTACTGATCTAGGCGATGCCGGTAAGGTGCAGTCTTTAGATAAGCGATCGCTAATGGTGCTGGTAACGCCAGGATAAGGCAGGGATCTCGTAGGATGGGCACGCTTTGCTTTGCCCATCACAGCACAGACATTTAGGGATGGGCATGGGCTGTCGCTCTTTGCCCATCCTATAGGGTTGTTGCTTTTCTCTACGGTGCCCACCCCGGCATAGACCTCGAAGAGATGGGCACGGGCTGTCGCCCTTTGCCCATCCTACAGTTGGCTTATAGCTGGCCAAATCCCTTTTTCTTCTTCTGCTTTTTCTGCTTTTTGCCCTGACCGCCAGGATTGCGGAAGCCTGGCTGAGGGCCACCGGGCATGCCCGGGAAACCACCGCCCATACCGGGGAGGCCGCCGCCCCCACCCATGCCGGGGAAACCCCCACCCATGCCAGGAAAGCCCATTTGGCCTGAGCCCATCTGCTGCATCAGCGATCGCATCTTCTGAAAATCGCTCACCAGCTTGCTCACGTCCTTTTCACCGTGGCCCGAGCCAGAGGCAATGCGGCGGCGGCGGCTGGGGGAACTGGAGAGCAGTTCAGGATTCTTGCGCTCTTCGCGGGTCATGGAGTTGATCATCGACTCCACCCGCTTGAGCTGGGCTTCGCCCTGTTCCAGCATTTCGCTGGAGATCTTGTTGCCCATGCCGGGGATCATTTTCATGATGCCGCCGAGGGAGCCCATGCTCTTCATCAGGCGGGTCTGCTTCAGGAAGTCATCGAAGTCAAACTTGGCCTGCAGGATTTTCTCCTGCATCTTTTCGGCGTCGGCAATATCGACGGCTTCCTGGGCTCTTTCCACCAGGGTCAGCACGTCGCCCATCCCCAGAATGCGGGAGGCCATGCGGTCGGGGTAGAAGGGCTGCAGCGCCTCCACTTTTTCGCCGACGCCGACAAACTTGATCGGCTTGCCAGAGATCTGCCGCACCGACAGCGCCGCCCCACCCCGGGAGTCGCCGTCCATCTTGGTGAGAATGGCCCCGGTAATGCCAATCTCTTCGTGGAAGGTGCGGGTCAAGTTGGCGGCTTCTTGGCCGGTCATGGCATCGACCACCAGCAGCACTTCATCGGGCTGAATGGCCTGCTTGATGTTGGCCAGCTCGGCCATCATGGTCGGGTCGATCTGCAAGCGGCCTGCCGTGTCTACGATAACCGTGTCTACGCCTGCTTCTTTGGCTTTGGCCACGCCTTCGCGGGCAATATCGACCGGGTTGGCGTCAGCCCCCATCTCAAAGACGGGCACATCGATCTGCTTGCCCAGGGTAACCAGCTGATCGATGGCCGCCGGGCGGTAGACGTCGGTGGCCACCAGCATGGTGGTGCGGTCGTTTTTCCGCAGGTGCAGGGCCAGCTTGGCGGAGGCGGTGGTTTTACCCGTGCCCTGCAAGCCTGCCATCAACACGACTGTGGGCTTCTCACGGGCATCGGCCAGGGGTTCGTTGGTTTCCCCCATGAGCTTGACCAGCTCGTCGTTAACAATCTTGATGAACTGCTGGGAGGGATTAACCCCTGAAATCACCTCCGCCCCCAGGGCCTTCTCCTGAACATCGCTGACAAAGTCTTTGACGACCTGGAGGTTGACATCAGCCTCTAGCAGGGCGCGACGAACTTCTCGCAGCGCCTCCTGCACGTTGGATTCGCTGATTTTGTCCTGGCCGCGCAATGTTTTCCAGGCCGACTCAAAACGCTCAGAAAGGGCTTCAAACATGATCAATCAGGGTGACTGCGAGAACACGAGCCCCCCAGGTAAATCCCTCCCCAGGGGGAAATCCCAAGTATGTTAGGCTCAAATTATCTATTGTAAAGGGTTTAGCCCATCCCGGTGGGGACAGGGATAGCGGCAGCTCAGGGGCTTCTACTGCTTCAAACTTGTTTTTGATATTAAAGCGGTTAACCAGCACCGTTTCCCATACCCGCTGCCCATTGGTAAGACGCTGCAATTCTTTGCAGAGGTTGGGCACGCTGTAAAGAGGTGTTGAAGCAGGCGGATTCGTAGATCTTAGAAGTGCCCCCAACGTCTTTTATTAAGGTTTGAAGGGTAGTTGACGATCATGGTGCAAGCGTTTTCCAATGGGGCGGACAGGCGCAGGGCAGCCAACCTTCCCACAGCGGCAGAGGAGCCCCACCCCGATCTGAAGCCAGCAGCCCAGCAAGAAGCCATTTGGCTGTCTCTGATTGAGCAGCGCAGTCAGCTTGCGATCGCACTCCTCGAAATCAAAAGCGATCGCAGCCAGCTGCAGCACGCCGTTCTATTTGCCACCGAAACCTGCCGTCGTCTGCTGTCTTACCCGCAGGGCAGTCCAACGCCGCTTCTAGACCATCTAGCGCCTGACGATCAGGGGGCGCTGCAGCAGCGGCTGCGCCTGCAGGTGCTCAACGGGATTTTGCAGCACCGCTATGGCGAGGTCAACCTGATCGACGAAAAGCTGATTCAAGAGCCCGTTGTGGTTACCCTCACCCCGCCGGGCAGTAAGCAAAAGCGCCTGCTGGAGCTGCGGCTCCAGTGCGCCTTCCCCGGCAGTTCCCCGGTGGAGCTGCCGCTGATCCAGTGGATTAGCGATCGTCTCAGGCTGCGTCTAGATGCCTGCTGGACTCAAGCTCCTGAGCGCCAGAGCGTCACGGCCCAGCTGCTGACTCCCGACTCTCCCCTGGCCCAGATCCTAGAAACGCTAGACCCCGTCGACTATGCTGCCAGCGGCTATGTGCTGCTGGAGGGGCTGGACTTGACCGAGCGAGAGCTGGCCAGTTCCCTGGTGCAGCTCCTGGTCAGCCGCGACTCGGTGCTGGAGCCGCAGCGGTTTGGCCGGGCCAATTCCCTGATGAAGCAGCTGTTTCGCGCCGATGGCAGCCTCATCTTCAACGCCGAGAACGACCGGGCAACGCTGTTTTTGGGCATAGAGAAGCCCGAGTGGGATGTCCAGACCTATCCGGTGCAGACGCTGCAGCAGTCGTCGCTGTTCAGGGGCACCGGGCAGGTGATCAATATTCCTGATCTCAGTCTCCACTGCACCACCGATTGCGAGCAGCACATTTTGGCCACTGGGGTGCGATCGCTGCTGATGATTCCCCTGGTGATCAAGTCCACTGTGTTGAAGGCAGAGTCCCGGCATCTGCTGGGCCTGGTGGGGGTGACGAGCAGCCGTCCCTACGCCTTTACCCAGGCCGACTGCGCCCAGGCCACCCGCCTGATCCCGCCGCTGACCGCTGCCCTGCGCCATACCGTTCAAGATCGCTTTACCAATATCCAGAGCGCGGTGCGGTGGAAGTTTGAGCAGGAGGCCGAACGCCGCAGCTGGGGCCTACCGCCAGAGCCGATCGTGTTTGAAAATGTCTACCCGCTCTACGGCATCTCCGATGTGCGAGGTTCATCAGAGGAGCGCAACCGGGCGATTCAAACCGATTTGCTAACCCAGTTTCGGCTGGCGCTGGTGGTGGTAGACGCCCTCTGCAAGGCCAGCAACAACGCCTATGCCCAACAGTTCCGCTCTGACCTGGTAGAGCATATTCAGGAGCTGGAAAGGGGCATTACCGTCGATGCCGAAGTGACGCTGACGCGCTACCTGCAAGACACGCTCGAAGTTCATCTAGACTTCTTTGCCAGCGGTGGTCCGGCCGCCCAGCTCGCTGTTGAAGCCTACCGCGCTGCCCTCAACCCAGAACATGGCTGTGTCTACGCTGCCCGCGCCCTCTACGACCAGAGCATCAACCAGATCAATGGGCTGCTGCGCGACACTTGGAACCGCTGGCAGAAAACGATGCAGGGCATTACCTGCCACTACTGCGACATCGAATCCACAGATGGCATTGATCACATGATCTATGCAGGCTGTGCCATCGACCCGCAGTTCACCCCCTTTCACCTGCACAGCCTGCGCTACGAGCAGCTGCGGGCAGTGTGCGACTGTGCCCGAGCTGCCTTTAGCCTCAAGGCCAGCAGCCACACGCCGCTGGAAGTGACCCATCTGGTGCTGGTGCAGGCGGCCACCGTAGACATCACCCACGATGAAAATACCGAGCGGCTGTTTGACGTGCGGGGCACCCGCGATACCCGCTACGAGATTGTCAAAAAACGGATTGACAAGGCCTGTGAGGCGGAAACTCGCGATCGCATTACCCAACCTGGCATGCTCACAGTGGTCTACTCCACTGAGGAAGAATGGCACGAGTACCAGCAGTACCTGCGCTACCTGCACCGGGAGGGCTGGGTAGAGGCCACCCTCATTCAGGGCAACGTGGAGCCGATGCAGGGGGTCAACGGCCTGAAGTTTGCTCGGGTAAAGGTGCTGCCCTAAAAGCTAGCTGGCCAGCACAATGCGATCGCGACCTGTGTGCTTAGCCCGATAGAGCGCTTCGTCTGCTCTGCCTATGAGCATTTCTGGGCTGCCGCTGGGGGTTGGTATACAGGTCGCCACCCCCAAACTCAGCGTAATAAACGTTTCAATCTGAGATCCGGCATGGGGAATGCGGCGGCTGCGGACAGCTATGCGCATGTCTTCGGCCACGCTTTCGGCCCCGGCCAGGTCAGTTCCCGGCAAAATGACGGCAAACTCTTCGCCGCCGTAGCGGGCCACCAAATCAGCCGGTCGCTTAATGCTGCGGCTCAGCGCCCGTGCCACCCGCCGCAGACAGCCGTCGCCGGCTTGGTGGCCATAGATATCGTTGAAGTTTTTGAAGTAGTCAATGTCGCACATGATCAGCGACAGGGGGGCCTGTTCGCGGGCTAGCCGCCGCCATTCCTGGCTAAGGTACTGCTCAAAGCGGCGGCGGTTGGCAACTTGGGTCAGCCCGTCTAGAAAGGCGATTTTCTTGAGCTGTTCGTTGGCCTGTCTCAGGT
>JACVRP010000138.1 GCA_014534385.1 Cyanobacteria bacterium Co-bin13 | reverse complement strand
CCGCCGCCTTGGTTGACGAGCTGGTGCAAACCTGTCAGGGGCTCTCCTTAGAGCGCATTCGCAGAGTATTGGCCCGCGCCATTGCTGCCCACGGCTCGTTTCAGGCCAGCGACCTGGATTTGATCCTAGAAGAGAAGCGGCAAACCATTCGGCAGACCCAGATCCTCGACTTCTACCCGGCCACAGAGCAAATTTCTGACATTGGTGGGCTCGACAACCTCAAGGACTGGCTGCTCAGACGCGGCAGCGGCTTCTCAGAGCGGGCCCGCCAGTACGGCCTGCCCCATCCCCGAGGGCTGCTGCTAATTGGCATTCAGGGCACTGGCAAGTCCCTCACCGCCAAAGCCATCGCCCACCACTGGCACCTGCCCCTGCTGCGGCTAGACGTAGGGCGGCTATTCGGCGGCTTGGTAGGCGAATCTGAGTCTCGCACCCGTCAGATGATTCAGCTGGCAGAAGCGCTGGCTCCCTGCATTCTGTGGATTGATGAAATTGACAAAGCGTTTGCTGGGCTTGACGGCCGCAGCGACTCTGGCACCACTAGTCGCGTCTTTGGCACCTTCATTACTTGGCTGGCCGAAAAGTCTTCCCCTGTCTTTGTCGTCGCTACTGCCAACAACATTCAGGCACTGCCACCGGAAATGCTAAGGCGGGGCCGCTTCGATGAGATCTTCTTTGTGGGTCTGCCCAGCCAGGAGGAGCGGCAGGCCATCTTTGGCGTTCACCTGAGTCGGTTACGGCCGCACAACGTACAGGCCTACGACCTCTCGCGGCTGGCCTACGAAACCCCCGATTTTTCTGGCGCTGAGATTGAGCAGGCTATTGTTGAGGCGATGCACATCGGCTTCAGCCAAAACCGAGACTTCACCACCGACGATGTTCTAGAAGCCGCCAGCCAGATTGTGCCTCTAGCCCGCACCGCCCAAGAACAGATCGAAGCGCTGCAGGCCTGGGCCGCTTCCGGCAAGGCTCGTCTGGCCTCTCGCGGCAACGAGTTAAGTAATCGGCTAAAGCAGCAAATTCAGAACCCTGAGTGACCTGCCCTGTGCTATAACCGTAGGCTAGCTGGGGACGGAATGACTAATCATGAAAGGATTTCTCACTGGATTATCTAAGCTGCTGCTGGGGGTTGTGACGGCCCTGCTGCTGCTGTCGTTGGCTGGGGTGGCCACTGCCCGCTACTTCATGGCACGGCTGGCGGTGCTGCCGCCCAAGCCCGTCTTTGAAAACGACGCTCTGCCACAGCCGCCCCAAACTCAACCCGCCGAGGCGGCAGAAGCCGTTGCCTCCCCTGAGGCAGCGGCCGCCCCCGAACCCGCCCCAACTCCAGCCTTAGAGGAGGGGGCCTACGAGGCCGTTGTCATCCAGCCGATTGGCCTAGTGTTGCGGGAGGGTCCGGGCACTACGTTTGGTCAGCTAGGCGGCATTGACTATAACGATGCTGTTGTGGTGTTAGAAGAAAGCCCCGACAACCAGTGGGTTAAAGTCCGAGTTGCCGAGAACGGGCAGGAAGGCTGGATCAAGTCAGGCAATATTCGCCAGACTCAGTAGGAGGCGCAAACCCTAGGAACGTAATACTCAGCAATACTCCAGCGGCAGTATGTAAAGAAACTTCTCTCTACCTAAAGCTTGGTTTCAGGTCAGAGGTGCGATCGCAAACCTCCCTCTCCCGAATGATAGCTTGAGGACTAGTTTGATACCTCTGAGGGGTTCTTTTGTCGTATGTACAACGCTCGTAAAGACTGGGTAGGGGCTGCGGTCACCGCAGGGTTAGGCGCAGGCGTAATTACTTCCTTTGCCGTCGCCCAAGGCCAAAACCCGCTGGTAGCAATGGGCATTACCGTTTTTGCCGCCCTGTCTGCCGTCGTTATCGACCACTACGCCTAAGCTCGTCTTCCAACAAGTTTTTCCCTGACAAGTTTCTATCGGTTTCGATTCTCCTGACATCCAATCTACGCAGACTAAAACCGCCAGAGGCAATCTCTGGCGGTTCTTCTTAGGTCAAAAATATGCAGGGGCACATTTGCTCAAACGGCTTTACCCCTACCAGCAACCCTTAGCCTAGGGCTTCCAGGTAGTCGCGAATGCGGTTGCGACGCTTGGGCTGGCGCAGCTTTTGCAGCGCCTTAGACTCGATTTGGCGCACCCGCTCCCGCGAGAGATCCAGGGCTCGACCAATCTCTGCCAGCGAGTAGGGGTTGCCGTCTCCCAGGCCAAAGCGCATCTGAATCACGTCGCGCTCGCGGCTGGTGAGGTCGGTCATGAGCTGCTGCAAATCCCGGCGCAGAGACTCGCGCATCAGCATATCTTCAGGAGAGATGCTGTCAGCCTCTAGCAGGTCGCCCAGCTCAGTGTCGCGCTCTTTGCCCACCTTAGTCTCTAGAGAGACCGACCGGGGCACCCGCAGCAGCACCTCTCGCACCTGAGGCCCGGTCATGTCCAGCTCGCGAGCGATATCGTCTACCGTGGGCGTGCGGCCATTTTCCTGGGACAGCTTGCGCTGGGCTTTCTTGATTTTGTTGAGCTTTTCGGTGATGTGCACCGGCAGGCGGATGGTGCGACTCTGAGTTGCGATCGCTCGCGTAATGCCCTGGCGAATCCACCAGTAGGCGTAGGTGCTAAAGCGATATCCCTTAGTAGGGTCAAATTTTTCGACTGCTCGCTCTAGGCCCAACGTGCCTTCCTGAATCAGGTCTAGCAGCTCCAGACCCCGGTTCTGATATTTCTTAGCAACAGACACCACCAACCGCAGGTTGGCCTTAATCATGTGCTCCTTAGCGCGGGTGCCCTCTGTCATCATGGCTTCCAGCTCAGCCACAGGCATTTCAGCAAGCTGCGCCCACCGTCGCTTACCTTGAGAAAGCGTTGGCTTCAGCTCTTCGATCGGTACTCCACCCTCGGTAGCCCAGCGCTCTAGGGAGGGGCGGTAGCCTAGGTGAGAGGTCAAGCGATCACGGACTTTGAGCAGATTGCTGTAGGTAGCCAAAATGCCCCCCTCCTGCTCAGCCGCCTGCTCTAGCATTTCCAGCAGCTGCATGTAGCGCTGCACGTGCTGAGCCTCAGCCACCTCCTCGTCTCGACGAAGCAGGTTTACCCGACCAATTTCCTGTAAATACATCCGCACAAGGTCGGTGGTGCGACGTCCCTGGAGCAGGGCAGCAGCATCGGCCTCAAAGTCGGCAAGTTCAGGGTCTGCTTCGCTCAGTTTGCCGACATCGTCGACATCGAAGTTGTCAGCTCCTGCCGCTACAGCAGACTTCTTAAGATCAGGGAACGCTTGGCCGTATTCCATATCGCTGCTGGGGTGGGGTGTTGCTACCATGACAATCGCTCGGGTTGTGTATACGGACAGGGGGGAGTCGGAGCCTCTTCTGGTCTAGTGTGCCCAGGGTTCTAAGACTTTGGAACAGCAGGCCAGGTTCCATGCACCCATGCCTGCAGCCCTGCAAAGACACCTGAGCAGAGACCTTCTAGGCAACCGCCGAGACAGGCCAACGCTACTGAGATGGCTATTTGAGTTTGCTGGAATTGTCTGCCTGTAAAGGGGATACCTGTCAGGAGACACTTTAATCTACGTCACCACTTGGGCAGATTCCTGATCACATTGAGGTTTTTATCGGAAATTACATAGACTGACCGCGACTATTAGGATAGGAAGAAGGTTTTCCCAGAAAAACACGATGATCGACCGTCAACCCACTGATTTACCCCAATGGACTGCCGAGGCGAAGGATAAGCTCAACAGCATTCCGTTTTTTGTCCGATCTCAGGCGAGAAACCGAATTGAGGCCGTAGCCCGCAGCCAGGCACTAGAAACCATTACCGCTGACCTGGTAGAGCAGGTGCGGCTACAGTTTGGTCAGTAGAAAAGCTCGGTAGAAAGCCCAGCAGCAAGCAGGGTCAGTAGAGACTGCTCCCCACACAAGCCTCTGCCAATCTCTAATCGTCGTCAATCACGGCACTGCGATCTAGCAGCAGCAGGTTTCGCAGCTGATCAGTGCCTAGCTCAGTTAGCCAGGCTTCTCCCGCTCCCACGACCTGCTCTGAGAGGGCCTGCTTACTCTCAATCATTTCGTGGATGCGCTCCTCTAATGTGCCGGTGCAGACAAACTTATGCACCTGGACATTGCGGGTCTGTCCAATGCGAAAGGCCCGGTCTGTGGCCTGGTTTTCGACGGCGGGGTTCCACCAGCGATCGAAGTGAAAAACGTGGTTGGCTCGAGTTAGGTTTAGACCTACACCCCCCGCCTTGAGAGACAGAATAAACAGGCGAGGTCCATTGGGATCGAGCTGAAAGCGGTCAACCATAGCTTCTCGCTGCTGTTTTGAGGTGCTGCCGTAGAGAAACAGCGATTCTTCTCTAAAGTGGTGCTCTAGGTGGGCTTTGAGCAGCTTGCCCCATTCAGCGAACTGGGTAAAGATCAGGGCTCGATCGCCTTCTGAGAGCATCTCCTCGACCATTTCATTGAGGCGCTGAAGCTTGCCGGAGCGATTGAGCCCGCCCAGGCTATCTTCCTGAAGAAACTGGGCCGGATGGTTGCAGATCTGCTTAAGGCGGGTCAAGAGGGCTAAGATTTGGCCGCGCCGCTGGACGCCTTCTGCCTCGTTCAGAGCCTCTAGGGACTGGTCAACCGTTTTTTGATACAGGGCTGCCTGCTCGGCAGAGAGCCCGCAGAAGATGGTCATTTCCTGCTTTTCAGGCAGATCTTGAATGATGTCGCGGTCGGTCTTGAGGCGGCGCAGAATAAAGGGCTGCACGAGCGATCGCAACATCTGTAGCGACGCGGTGTCACCATAGCGCTCGATTGGGGCGGCAAAGCGGCGCTGGAAGAAGTTGCGCGGCCCCAGGTAGCCCGGATTTAGGAAGTCCATAATAGACCACAGTTCGCCCAGCCGGTTTTCCACGGGGGTGCCGGTCAGCGCAATTCGGAACTGTCCTTCTAGCTGCCGCACAGCTTTAGCCTGCTTGGCCTCCGGGTTCTTGATATTCTGGGCTTCGTCTAGCACAACACCCTGCCAGGATACTGACTGCAGATCCTTCAGGTCGCGAAAAACTAGCGGGTAGCTGGTGATCACCAGCTGCACCGATTTAATACTTCTCAGCAGGGCAGCTCCCCGAAACCGCTTATCGCCGTGGTGTACCAGAGTCTTGAGATCGGGAGCAAACCGCTTGACCTCTCGCTCCCAGTTGCCCAAGACCGAGGTGGGGCAAACCAGCAGGGTAGGCGAGTTCATAAATCCCTCCTGGCGCAGATACAGCAGAAAGGCGATCAGCTGAATCGTTTTGCCCAGTCCCATGTCGTCAGCCAGGCAGGCTCCCAGACCCCACTGCTCCAAAAACGCCAGCCAGGACACGCCCCGAGCCTGATAGGGCCGCAGTTGCCCCTTAAATCCATCGGGTTCGACCATGGGGGCCAGGGTTTGATTGCCGGTGGTCAGGGTATCGATCAGCGCCTGTAGTGCCCCCGACGCCTCAAAACTGACCACGGGCAGCTTGTCGATGATTTGAGTATCACCAGTGCTAATGCGCAGAGCATCTTCAACGGAAAGGGGCGTCTCGGTTTTACGGCTGGTCAAAAATGCCTGGGCTGCTTTGACTTCTTGGGGCCGCAGCTCTACCCATTTGCCGTTGATTTCCACCAGAGGCGATCGCTGGGCCAGCAGACCTTCGAAATCGGCTTTGGTGAGCGTTTCGCCCGCTAGAGATAGCTCCCACTGAAAGTTCAGCAGACTTTTTAGGCCTAGTCGCTGACCTCGGCCCGGCACCTCAGCCTTAATCTTGAGGCCAATGCGGCTGTCTAAGCTGCTGGCCTGCCCGGTCAGCCCTGCTGGCAACTCAACGCTAAAGCCATTGTCCTGCAGTCGCCACACCACTGCCCGGATAAACTCATAGGCCTGAATTGGATCGAGGGCACAGCCTGCCGGCTGCTGACCTAGCAGGCTCTGACGAATCGGCTCGTAGAGTCGGGCAGCCCGGCCTAACCCTCCCAGCAGCGTTTCCTGAGGCGACTCGATGGTTTGTCCCCGGACCTGGAGCTGATCTACCGGATGCTGCCAGATTAGCTCCGCGCTGACATACCAGTCTGGATCCGCAACCGACTGCAGCCCATAGGCCAAATGCCAGTCACCCCCCTGCTGCTGGGGCGGCGAAAGCACAAAGCGCGTGCGAAATTGGGCTGCCTGCTCTGTCTGATTTTGCAGGGGCGCGGTCCAGGTAGCCAGGGCATCGCGCAGACGAGATGTGGTAGCAGGGCTGGCTTCTAGCGCTGGATTGAGGCTAGAGAGTGCGCTGAGCCATTCTCGGACCGGCAGTTCTCGGCTGAGTGGGGTGGTGGCAGGGACGGGCTGAGTTTTGGCGGTGGCCCGTACTCGGCTGTCGATAATTTGGCCGAGAAACTGCAGCAGCAGCTCCTCAGGCGGCGGCAGCAGCTCTACAAACGGCCCCTCATCCTCTGGCCGATCACAGCCAGCTCCACCCCGGCCAACACTCAGGCAAGACACAGGCATTCTACGGGCAAACTGTCGCAGCCGGTCTTGATCGACAGCACTATCGAGCAGTGGCTGCCAAAAGGCTTCCTGACGCTGGCTGGTGAGTGCGATCGCAGGCAGCACCTTACCTCGGGCTAGCAGATCCAGGCCCCATCGAGCAACGTGTCCCCAATAGCGCAGGTCAGATCCCAGACTAGCGGCAGCATCGCCAACCGACTGCCCCAGCGGCAGCTTCAGCAAAATTGTCAGCGCTACGGGTGGCGGCACCAGCCAGCCACTCACCCACCACGGGTGGAGCACACTGGGAGATTCGGCCGCTACCGCCGCTGAGTGAACCGGCTGAAGATAGCCCTCCGTCAGGCCCGTCGGTAGCACTAGGGGCAGTTTGACCCAGGGGTAGGTGATCGGCTGCGCCGTGACTGGGGCAGTTGAGGTAGCCGGGGCTTTACCGCGACGACGTTTTGCCGGTTCCGGAGGAGCCGCTGCTTCTACCGGAGCCAGACCAGCCAAAATGCCGCCCGGCAGTACCAGCCCCGAGGCCGCCACCCCCTCTCCATCTGAGTCGCGCTGGGCTTGAGCCTTCAACCAGGCAGCCAGATCGGCCTGCGCCAAACTGTAGGGATGATTGTGCACCCCTGCCTCAGCAGGAAATGCCTCTGCCTCAGTCCGCTGCCAAGTTTCTCCCCAAAGGAAAAACTGCTGACGATCCGGAAGCCAACTGCCGTGTAAGATTGCCATGAACCATCAACCGATCTACACCACATGTTCTGTCTGGCGCTTGCCTGGAGCCGCTAAGCAACTTTCAAGTTCAAGGCTGACCAGCACCCTCGTCCCATTAAAGGCTTTTCTCAGTTCTCATGCTTGAGCCCAGTCCTGTGACTAACTGCAAACCAGGGGCTCCTTTCCCTTGCAGGAGTTAAGGGAAAACGGCTGTTCGCTGAGCTAGCACACTCTTCCCTGCTGAGGACTCTCACTTGTGCTCAGGAGAGATCACAAGCCCCTCTCCCTGTTGCCAGTCAGCTTACGGATGACCGTCTCGCCTACATTCTACCGCCTCATCCTGGCAAACCTGACGCAGAGCAGGCTGTTGGTGGAGAGATTGGCTTGAGCTTAGCAGAGATGGGGGAACGTAAGCCCTGCCCACCTCCCTGCGTCTCCCTTTGCCGCGTCGAGCGATCCCTCAAGTCCTAGACCGAATACTCAACAATCACTGGAGTGTGGTCGCTGGGCTGCTCCTGTTGGCGAGGCTCGACATCAATCGTGCAGCGCTGAGCCCGTTCATATAGGGCAGGCGAGAGGTAGTGATGGTCAATTCGCCAGCCGTGGTTGCGGCGAAAGGAGCCAGCCCGATAGTCCCACCAGCTGTAGTGCCCGCCTTCATCAGTAAATTTACGAAAAGCGTCTTTTAGGCCAACTGCAAGCACTGCCTGTAAGGCTTCGCGTTCAACCGGTGAGGACATAATGTGAGTCTCTTTACCGGCAGGATCATAAATATCCCGGTCTTCGAGGGCAATATTAAAGTCGCCGCAGACGTTTACCTGCTCATACTGGGCCAGCAGGGCGGACAAATATTTCTGCAGCAGAGCCAGCCAGCGCAGCTTGTAGGCATATTTGTCGCTGCCGATGGAGGAGCCGTTGGGCACATAGAGATTGACGATACAAACGCCCTCGGCGACGCCAGCGATCACCCGCTTTTGATCATCTAAATCTCCCACATCTGCTGGATCCAAGACTCCAGAAAAGCCTAGCTTGACGCTATCGAGTGGTTGGCGGCTAAGCAGGGCAACGCCGTTGTAAGTTTTTTGCCCATAGATATAGGGATGGTAGCCCAGGGCCTCAAAGGCAGCGCCTGGAAATAGCTCATCGACCACCTTAGTTTCTTGAAGGCAGAGTACATCGACCGGCTGGGACTGCAGCCAACCAACCACATGGGTCAACCTCGTCCGGATCGAGTTTACGTTCCAGGTGGCAACCTGCATACTTTTCAAACCTGTCTTGATAAGGACACAACCCCTTAGCTTAGACTCAAATGGTTGCTGCCTCCACTGCAGCTCGGTTTAAGCCTGAGGTCGTTACTATGCCCAT
>JACVRP010000122.1 GCA_014534385.1 Cyanobacteria bacterium Co-bin13 | reverse complement strand
GTTGTACATCGCGTGAATCTGGGGCAGGGTGACGTGGGACTCATCAATTACCAGCAGCCAATCTTTGGGGAAATAGTCTAGCAGGCATTCTGGGGGCGATCCGGGCTGCCGTCCGGCCAGGTGACGGGCATAGTTTTCCACGCCATTGCAGTAGCCCACCTCCCGCAGCATTTCCAAGTCGTAACGGGTGCGCTGCTCTAAGCGCTGGGCTTCCAGCAGCTTACCAGCCTGCTCTAGCTGCTCCAAGCGCTCTTTTAGCTCGTCGTGAATTGCCTGACAGGCTTCCTCTAGCTGCTCACTGGGGGTAACAAAGTGGCGGGCCGGATAGATGCTGAGGGCATCCATACTTTGCAGAGTCGCCCCCGTAATCGGGTCAATGTAGCGGATAGCATCAATCTCATCGCCGAAGAACTCGATTCGAATCACCCGATCTTCATAGGCCGGACCAATCTCCAGCACATCTCCCTTCACCCGAAACCGGCCCCGGCTCAGGTCCAGGTCGTTGCGCTCATACTGAATGGTGGCCAGGTCTCGCAGCACCTGCCGCTGATTAACCTCCATCCCCACCTTTAGCGGAATCGAGGCCTTGAGATATTCCGAGGGAATGCCCAGGCCGTATATGCAGCTGATGGAAGCCACCACGATCACGTCTCGCCGCTCAAACAGTGAGCGGGTAGCCGAGTGGCGCAACATATCGATCTCATCGTTGATCGAGGCTGTTTTAGCAATGTAGGTATCGGTAACCGGAATATAGGCTTCCGGCTGGTAATAGTCGTAATAGCTGATGAAGTACTCAACCGCGTTATCGGGGAAGAATTCCCGCAGCTCGTTGCACAGCTGCGCCGCTAGAGTCTTGTTGTGAGCCAGCACTAGCGTCGGTTTGCCAATTTTATCCACGACGCGGGCAATGGTATGGGTTTTGCCGGTTCCCGTTGCCCCAAGCAGGGTTTGGTAGCGGTGGTTGCCCTGAAGATGGCTGACCAGTTGCTTAATCGCTTTGGGCTGGTCGCCCTTGGGTTCAAAGGGGGCCTGAATGTTGAAGTCGCTCATGAGTATGCTGTCACCCGAGCAGGACTGGGGGTCGTTCTACTTATGATGACGGATTTCTAGCGGCAGTGGGGGCAGGCAGGATACCGCAATAGCCCGACCTGCAGATAGGACTGCTGCACTGACAGGGGTTTTAGCAAACCTACTTAGTCAGCAAAGTCTTGAACGTCGTACTGCACCACTCGCTGGGGCCGAGAAGGGGCCGGTAGCGCCTGGTACTCATAGCTGGGATAGGGGTTGGGCACGTGCACAGGGTACATCACAGCAGTGCGACGCGACTGACGCTGCTGGGACTGCAGCAGCCACACGGCAAAAACCGTCAGCACCGCTCCACCGCCCACGATTAAAAACAGAAACAGCCCAGCAATGCCCCACAGCAAAACCGTTTGGGTGTCGTTAGATTGGGGAATAGACTCCGCTAGGCGGGTCTGCTGTGCAGCCATCGTTTCCATGGACTGCCGGTAGTCTCTCATCTGCTCCAAAATGGCGTCGGTATCGTCTTGCTGCCGACTTAGCTGCACCCTCAGGTCTTCTGTCAGGGTCTGCTGACGTTCGAGCTGAGACTTGAGCTCTGCCGTCAGCTCTTTTTGACGATTGAGTTCTTCTTTTAACTCTGTCTCTGCCTTAGTTTCTACCGGTAGCGTTGGTGGGGGTGGCACAGGCACAGCCTGAACCTCCAACGGACTGGATGAAGGAGACTGCACTGAATTGGAAACTCTACCCGCGCCAGAACGAGTCAGGAGCATTAACAGAACCATTGCTCCAGCCGCAGCACACCCAGCTACAAAAGCTGTCGAATCCTTCATTCACTCCTCAAGGTAGCATCCTTACCGAACGCTGAAGACGCTTCTAAGGAACTCTGACCTAACCGTCGAAATGCCTATAAAAAGTGACACTCGTACTTGTTAGCATCGTCGTTAAGTATGGCACATCTTTCAGGTTTTAGAGCTGATTAGCGCAGGGAGCCTGTCACCGTTTCTAAATCTTTATATCGAACTGCTTTAGCAGCCGCATGCCCCCCTCGACAGAGGCTAGGTCTCGTTTGAGCAGGATGATTGGCCCCATGCAAAAAGCTCATTTCCAGCTCATACGCCGTCTGTGAGGTGCCTTCATCGGCCGGCTTAAGCGGGCAAAAGCCTTAGGCAGATTCCGGCAAAAACGAGACATGGGCGCTGACAACGCGCCAGCCCTCTGGGGTGCGCAGCCAGGTCTGAGTTTGGCGACCCAGTTTGCCTGAGGCTGTTTTTCTAAACTCAGTATTTGCGGTAGCAAAGTCTTGGCCGTAGGTGGTAATTACGGTTTTAGTCAGGCTCCGCTGCAGATCCCCAGTGGGGCGACCCGCACGGAAGGCTGCGATCGCACCATAGCCATACAAATTCTCTGTCGCCCCGTAGCGCACCGTATGGGGGCTCTGCCAAAACAGCTCATCGAGCACCGCCACGTCGTTGTTGACCAGCGCCGCCTCATAGCGATCAAAAGCCGCCTGTACCTCAGCTACGACCTCTGGCAGATTGATTTCCATGCTTTAAATCCAGCTTTACGACTCAAGGCTTTCCCGCAACAGGCTCCCCGCAACAGTCCCCGCGACAGTTCTTGTCACTACAGCCTCCCCTGCTGCTGCCGCCGCTGCCGCTGCCGTTCCTCCTGTCGCGCCTGCTTCTCAGGGGTGAGCGTACTGTAGCAGTGGGGGCAGGCAACGCCCTCTCGGTAGTGCGGTGAGGCTTTGTCATCTCGGTGGACAGGATGGCCACAGGCCAAACAGAGATCGTAGCTGCCGGGCTCTAGCCCGTGCCGTACCGCCACTCGCTCATCGAAGACAAAACACTCTCCCTGCCACAGGCTCTCTGCCGCTGGCACAGCCTCCAAATACTTAAGAATGCCGCCCTGGAGATGATAGACCTGCTCAAATCCCTGGCTCAGCAGGTAAGCAGTCGCCTTTTCACAGCGGATGCCGCCGGTGCAAAACATTGCCACCTTTTTGTATTGGTTCGGGGCTAGATGGGTCTGCACATACTCTGGAAACTGACGAAATGCCTTGGTGTGAGGGTTGACAGCTCCCTCAAAAGTGCCGATTTGCACCTCATAATCATTGCGCGTATCGAGCACCAGTACCTCCGGATCGCGGATCACCTGGTTCCAGTCCTGGGGCGGCACGTAGGTACCCACCTGCTCTGTAGGGTCAGCGGCCACGCCCAGCGTGACGATCTCCTGCTTGAGCTTTACCTTCAGGCGCTCAAAGGGTGGCTGGTCAGCAAAAGACAACTTCACCTCCAGATCTGCTAGCCGCTGATCAGCCCGCAGCTCAGCCAATACCGCTTCAATGCCGCTCTGCAGACCTGCTAGCGTACCGTTGATGCCCTCTAGCGCCAGCAAAATCGTGCCCTTTACCCCAGCCGCCTGGCAGACCTGCAGCAGCGGCTGCCGCATCTCCTGATAATCCGTCAGCTTGGCAAATTTATAGAAGGTTGCAACAGTTAGCACCATAGGTCTAGGGCAATCTGCCCTGGGTCGATTCAGCTTCTCAGTATACCAATCTGCTATAGGCGGTATTGGGCGTATACGGCTGCTGCCGCCCGGTGCAGCAGCGAATGTCGATAGATTAAGGCCTCTAAGTCATCCGCATAGCCACCCCCAATCACGCAGGCCACTGGATAACCTGCCGCTACGCAGGTACCGAGCACCTGCAGCTCCCGCCGGTACAGGCCCGTATCGGTCATCGCCAGCTTGCCCAGCCGGTCTCGCTGATGGGTATCGACACCGGCATCGTAAAGCACCAGGTCGGGCTTTACCTGCTCCAGCAGCCCCGGCAGATAGGCATCTAGGCACTGCAGATAGGCATCATCCTCCATCCCCTGCGGCAGGGGCACATCCAGATCGCTCTGCTGCTTGGTACCGGGAAAGTTCACCTCGCAGTGCATGGAGAAGGTAAAAACGCTGGGATCGTCCTGAAAGATCCAGGCCGTGCCATCTCCCTGATGCACATCGAGATCAACAATGAGAACCTGCTGTACCAGCCCCTGCTGCTGCAGAAGCCGCGCCGCTACCGCCAAATCATTGAAGATGCAGAAGCCCGAACCGTAGTGGGGAAAGGCGTGGTGCGTTCCCCCTGCGGTGTTGCAGGCCAGGCCGTGCTGCAGCGCTAGCTTGGCAGTTAGAATTGTGCCGCCCACCGCAGTGCAGGTTCGCTGTACCAGCTGCGGACTCCAGGGGAGACCGATGCGGCGCTGCGCTTTGGGGTCGAGGGTGCCCTGGCAGTAGGCGTTGACGTATTCGGCCCGATGCACCAGCTCGATCCACCCTTGAGGCGGTGGGCCTGGCTGATAGACGTGGTCGGCAGTGGTAATGCGATCGCACAGCAGCCGCTCGTACAGGCCGCTGAACTTAGCCATGGGGAAACGGTGTCCCGGCGGCAGCGGCGCAACGTAAGCGGGATGGTAAACAATGGGCAGCGCGCTCAAGGGGCTTTACATAAACGAGGAGAGCGAGCGGCGCTGGCGAATATCGAGAGAGTGGGCCAGGCTGCCCTCAGGCCAGTCCAGCGCCATCGACTCCTGGGGAGCTACCACGGTCACCTCAGGCAAGGGAGCCTCACTCTGCTGGACCAGGTTAGCCGCAGGGGCGAGCGGGCGACTCTGCGAAGCAGCAGAGGGTTTTGGCCCTGCGTCCCGGTTCACAGCAGGCCCTAGAGACCGAGACAGCGGCGGTCGATTGGGCACCACAATCTGGTCGCGCTCTGGAGAAAATGGCGCTAGTCGTTTTGGCTCAGCAGATTTTGCCGCAGCCTGATGCCGGGTGCGAGAGGGTCGACCGGGCCGCTTACCGGCAGCCCTTTTAAGGCCCTTGGGCAGCTTTGGATCCGGCTCACCGGGCCGCAGGCGGGGCTGGGCCGGGGCTGCCAATCGTCGCTGCATCAGAAAACAGCCCAGCGCACACAGGCCCACCACAGATCCTAAAGACCAGGCCGGAAATCCTTCACTGATGACTTCGGCTGGCTCTGCAGCTGCCGCGTCTGGCCTGTCCATTTCAGCCGTTTCCTCGGCTACAGTCGGCGCTACCGACCCGGTAGTGCGGGTCGAGGTTGGGGGCGCTGCGGGCGAAGACGCAGCCCTAGGCTGGCGGTTGGCGGAGCGGCTTTCAGTCGCCACTGGGGAATTTGCATCCAGAGTTGAAGGCGGTGCGCCTGCAAACATCAGACGACTGTAGGCTACAGCCGCAACACAGATCAGCCCTAACCAAAGACTGCCCAGCAAAAAAATAGGGCGATAGCGCAGCAGCTGCACCCAGAACTGAGTAGATACCAGGGCCGGATCCTCTGCAGCCGTAAACAGACTCAGATTATCCCCAGGTTTATAAGCAGGCCGACTCATGGGGGAAATCTCCTAATAAAGGCGGGAGATCGGACAATCGTTATCGGTATTGTAGGTGCTCTTGAAATTAGCCGCCAGTGTATCTAGAGCTATGTCTGCCGAAGGGTGAGGGACAGAGGCGGAGAAAATAGAAGCTCAGCCTGCTAGCGAATGGCCAAGGCCGGGATGTAGTCCTGAGGATCCTGGGCAATCCAGCCTAGGTCTGAGTTGCGTCGCACCTCAAAAAACAAGAAGGACGTCTCCGCCGATTCCTCTGCAATGGTCCCTAGGGAATTGCCCTGCCGCACGCTTTGCCCCACAGCTACGGCTACCGAGGCGAGATTGGCATAGCGGGTTTGCAGCCCCTGCTGATGGTTGATCACGACTAGGTTGCCATACACGCCATCCTGCCCAGCAAAAGCCACGGTGCCGTCTCCAGCAGCAATCACGGCAGTTCCGGGAGGCGCGGCCAGGGTCACCCCAGTATTGAAAACAAGCCTTGCCTCAATTGGGTCTGGCTGCCAGCCGTAGGCAGTTAAAATTCGCGTTTCCTGGGGCAGGGGATAGCCCCGCACCGGGCTGCTGCTCGGGCTAGGGGTGCCTTCTGCGGCTGCGATCGCAGTTCCCCGCGTCAGCCAGGTTAGGCCGGGGACAAAGATCCGCTCCGGCACCGTTGCCTGACAGCCATTGGATTCAAACAGCACATCAGCGCGGCTCTGGTACTGGTTGGCCACCTGTTCCCAGGTCTGCCCTCGGGGCACCGTGACCACAATGCCGTTAAAGGGGGGCACCAAGATTTCTTGCCCCAAGGGCAGGCCGTTCTGCAAACTGGGATTGAGGCGCAGCAGCGTGGGCGCTACCAGGTTGTACTGCTCGGCAATGGCTTCTAGGGTTTCTCCCGACTGAATTCGATGGCGCGTTACGCGAGCTAGGGCTGAGGGGGGGCAAACTGCGGTGCGGTCCCGTCCACCTGGGGCGGCCTGAGCGACCCGATTGGCCTGATCACCTGCCTGTAGCGTACCGGCCGCAGCCAAACCAGGAGCCATCTGCCAAATCGCCACTCCTAGAGAAGCCGCCATTAGTAAAGATTTGATTGCCATAGGACTAGCCCTATCCCAAAACCGCTATCGCTCATTCTGCCAAGGCATTGAGGATAGAAAGTACTTCTTCCATTGTGGTCGATCTTCAGCGAACCGCGTGAAGGGACGTTATGAGGTAATAACTTTCCCAGAAGATTCGCTAAAGTAGAGGCAGCAGACCCTGTCTGTCGAAGCGGTTGCTGTCTTGACTGAGAGGACATACGATGGGAGCGTTTCCCAAACAAAGCCTTCTGGTGGCTGCTGCACTGGCTGTCGGATGCGGAGCAGGCTGGGCAGGTCATTACTACCATTCTGGGACTGCTACCCCAGGCCCCGAAGACAGCAGCGAGGAAGCCTCACAAACGGTCAACACCTCCCTGCGAAGCATTATTGATCAAACCGCTCAAGCGGTTCCGGCCCCCTGGGCGATGGGCCAGAGCAACCATAACTTTATTGCTGCAGCCGTTGAGCGAGTCGGCCCTGCTGTCGTGCGGATCGATGCTGAACGCTCGGTTTCCCAGGCCATGCCCGACGCGTTGCAAAATCCTTTCTTCCGCCGCTTCTTTGGGGAAGAGATGCCAGACGAATCTCTCCCTAATCGGGTCGAGCAGGGAACCGGATCGGGCTTCATTCTCAATCCCGACGGCAGGATTATGACCAATGCCCACGTGGTAGAAGGAGCCAGCACCGTTACAGTGACCCTCAAAGATGGACGGACGTTTGAGGGTAAGGTGGTAGGCGTTGATCCGGTCACTGATGTGGCTGTCGTTCAAATTGAGTCTAACGACCTGCCCTCTGTAACCCTGGGATCGACCGAAGATCTCGCGCCTGGGCAGTGGGCCATTGCCATCGGCAACCCCCTGGGCCTAGACAACACCGTTACGGCAGGCATTATTAGCGCCATTGACCGCTCTAGTAACCAGGTTGGCATTCCAGATAAGCGGGTGCAGTTTATTCAAACCGATGCCGCCATCAACCCCGGCAACTCAGGGGGCCCTCTGCTCAACGATCGCGGCGAAGTGATTGGCATGAACACGGCTATCCGCGCCAATGCTCAAGGGCTGGGCTTTGCCATTCCGATTGAGACCGCCAAGCGAATTGCCGATCAGCTGTTTACCACCGGGGAGGTGCAGCATCCTTTCCTAGGCATTCAGATGGTCAGCCTTACTCCTAACATGAGAAACAGCCTCAGTGAGGAGCTGGGCATCAAGGTGACCCAGGACACGGGCGTGCTCATTGTGCGAGTCATGGAGGGTAGCCCCGCCGAGGTCGCCGGTATGCAGCGAGGCGACATTATTCAAAGCATTAAGGGTAAGCCTGTGCAGTCTCCCGTTGAGGTCCAGGCCCAGGTGGAAAAAAGCCAGATTGGCGAACCGCTAGAAGTTGTCGTTTTACGCGAAGGCAAAACCGAGACCCTAGAGGTGAAACCCACCGCACTCCCAAACGACTCTTAACCACCCTGGGGAACAAGACCCCATAGCAAACAGGGGTAAAGCTGAGGACCAAACGCCCAACTTTACCCCTCTACCAAGACCTAGTTATCCAGCTTAAGTGGCCGAATCGGCCTAATCTACTTCGGCTGCCCATGATTAATTAGCAGGCAGCTCGTTTAGAGACCGTCTGAGTCTGAATCGCTGCTAAACAGAGAGCCCGACACCCGATGCTCTAGCTCCATCCGCTGCTCCATTTGACGGAGAAAGTAGCCCGTCATCATGGCAGAAGCCAAAAGCCCGGCCAGGTTTTCCCGGTCGGTCGTGACTTGAACGCTAAAGCCATCAGCGGGGAGTACGCCAATTAAACCCTGAACGTTCTGAGAGATAATTTGCTTGATTTCACCGCTGACGGATTGAGCCACACGAGTCAGTACCTCAGGGGGTTGATGCTGAAGGTACTTCAGGAGCTGATTCGTCTGGTCGCTATCAGTAGACATGCCAATGAAATCAGCGTCTTCAGGGTTAAACACCATAGCACTCAGAAACCTATATCTACTACCTTAGACCCTGCTACGGAAGTGATCCACGCAAGGCTTTGCTCTAAACTGTATTCGCCTCCAGGCCGTAGTCTTTCTAACAGTATTTCCAGATGATAGCGTAACGAACTATGAATTGCCCTTAGGAGGCTGCCTCCATGTTCTCTGCTTCATCCTCTGCATCATCGGTGGGAGCCGCTGATGTGGGGGCTTTGGGCCGTAGTTTAGGCAGCTGATCAATCTCAAAATGCTGATAAAACTTTTCCGTAACCTGCACTAAAGACGATCGGCTGTCTGCTTGGCGGCGCTTACGTACAAATCCCTGACTGACCAGCTCCTGCACGTGCTGGTAGGCCCCTGAGCCGCGCAAGTCGACCAGATCAATCTGGCTAATCGGTCCTTTTAACGCGATCGCAGCCAGCGTCCGCAAGGCCCCCACCCCCAGGTCCAATGGAATCAGGCTAACCACCAGGTGTCGATAGCGTTCCTTGAGCTGTAGGCTGTAGCCATCTTTAGTTTCTACGACTTCCAGGGCCCCCTGGCGGTGGGCGTAGTCGTCCATCAGCTCCATTAGCCCTTCTTCAACGGCTTCGCGATCGCATCCTGCATATTCAGCAATTTTGCCAATCGGCAGTGGCTGACCCTTGAGGTAGAGAATGGCTTCGATTGTGCTGCCTAGACCGAGCATGGGGGGTGCGGGTGGAAAGGTGGGGGGTGGAAGGGTGGG
>JACVRP010000238.1 GCA_014534385.1 Cyanobacteria bacterium Co-bin13 | reverse complement strand
GCCTGCCCAGGGGTAATCGTTTGAATCCGTCCTCGGGTCTGCATCAGCCGATCTGCGTCTTCTCCCAGTTGGGGATTCTCAAATCGCTGGGCTGCCCCCTCAAACAGCAGTTGGTGAAAGGGCTGAGTCTGGTCAGATCGCCAGGCGGTTAAGCCGTGGGGTCCATGAAACGTCACCAAGCCTGTTTGCGCGTGAATGCCCAGCAGCAGCGCTGTGATATCGCTAAAGCCTACTAAAACCTTGGGATTTTGCCGAATCAGGTCATAGTCTAAATAGGGCAGGATGCGGGCACTGCCCCAATCGCCTCGAATAGGCATGAGGGCTTTGATTGCCGGGTCGGCAAAGAAGGCATTGAAGTCGGCTGCTCGCTCCGCATCGGTGCCCGCTAGGTAGCCGTAGCGGCTCATGGCGTGGGGCGCTATTTGAGGCACCAGACCCAACCCCTTGACGGCATCCACGACAATGTCTAGCTCCTCCTGCTGAAAGTTCGCCCCCGCCGGACTGATAATGCCCAAGCTGTCGCCAGGTCTGAGGCGAAGCGGTTTCAATAGGGTTGGGCTGGCTGTGGCCCTGGGCAGTGAAGGGGTCAGGCCGATGGTAATTCCCGCAATCGCACTCGCACTCAAAAATTGACGACGCCGCATAAGCTCAGCACAATTAAAGCAAGCCCAAACCATCCGAGCATACTATGCAGACTCCTGCCGAAACTGGAGAACAGCCGCCGCTTAACGTCAACTTCTGGGAGCAGCACTACCAGGAGGGCCGCACCCGCTGGGATCTGGGCCAGCCCGCTCCCCCTTTTGTGAGCTGGCTTAAGTCTACAAACGCACCCCCACCGGGCAAAGCCATTGTTTTGGGCAGTGGCCGGGGCTATGAGGCCATGCTGTTTGCTGAGCAAGGCTTTGAGGTGACAGCGGTCGATTTTGCGCCGTCTGCGATCGCAGATGCATCCCAGATCGCAGCTGACCGGGGCCTATCGATCCAGTTTCTCCAGCGAGACATTTTTGACCTGGTGCCCGAGTTTGCAGGCCAGTTCGACTATGTGATTGAGCACACCTGCTTTTGCGCCATCGATCCGTCGCTACGACCGGCCTACCTTGATCTGGTTACAGAACTGCTCAAGCCCGGCGGAGAGCTGCTAGCCATCTTTTTCACCCACGGCCGCCCGGGTGGGCCGCCCTTTGGCTCAACCCCAGAGCAAATCCAGCAGCTCTTTGAGCCTCGCTTTACGGTCATGAGCCTGAGGCCCGTAACCAATTCGGTTGAAGCTCGCCGGGGCGAAGAACACGTCGGCCATCTTCATCTCAAAACAGGGGTTTAACCCGCCCTAGAGCGTTGCTGGGGAGATTTCCTGATACCTGTAGGGGGGAAGCCGTATTTGGCCTCTCTCAAAACCTCCCTATAATGAGGTCAGGTTGTAAACCTTTGTAACTATTTCTCAGGAATCCCATGAGCCAAGTCAATCTGGAATCCATTGCCGTTCAGCTTCAGAGCGAAGATTCAAAAGATCGGATGCTGGCTCTGGCTTCCCTCAAAAACGTTCCGGCAGAGCAGGCGGCACCGTTAATCAGGCAGGTCATCCACGACAAAAACCTGCAGATCCGCTCGATGGCCGTATTTGCGATGGGGCTCAAGCCCGATGCCGAGTCCTTTGACATTTTGATCAAGCTGGTCAAATCTGACCCTGACTACGGCATTCGGGCTGATGCCGCAGGCGCACTGGGCTACCTAGAAGATCCCAGAGCCTTTGAAACCCTGGTCCGGGCCTTCTACGAAGATACCGACTGGCTGGTGCGCTTCAGTGCCGCCGTTTCCCTGGGCAACCTCAAAGACCCCCGCGCTCACGATGTGCTGGTGCAGGCGCTCAAGTCTGAAGAAGTGGTGATGCAGCAGGCTGCGATCGCAGCCATCGGCGAAATCGGCGACCTAGAAGCCCTCGACAATATTCTGGAGTTTGCCCAGTCCGGCGACTGGCTGGTGCGCCAACGTCTGGCCGAAGCCCTCGGCCATCTGCCCTCGGCCAAGAGCGAATCAGCCCTGCGCTATCTAGAAAAAGACGCCCATTTCCAAGTCTCCGAAGCGGCTCGTATTTCTCTGGAGCGGTTAGCCGCCCGCTAAACCCGAAACGCTAAGGCAAACCGTTCGATCCCGGCCAGGTCAGCATGAATCTGGACCCCTGTGTAGGCCCCCTGCTGCTCCAGTAATGCCCTGACAGCAGGGGCTTGGCCTGCCATCATCTCAGCCACCCAGAGCCCGCCTGAACAAAGATAGTCCGGTGCCGCTGCGGCAAGTTCCCGGATTGCATCCAGGCCATCTAATCCGCCATCTAGCGCCAGTGTCGGCTCATGGTTCACGACCTCGGGCTCTAGCCCTTGAACGGTTGCCGTTGGAATGTAGGGCGGGTTAGAGACCAGCGCAGCCACTTGACCCTTGACCCCGGCTAAGGGGGCAAACCAGGCTCCCTGGCAGAAGGTAATGCGCTGCTCTAGACCGTTCCAGTGAGCGTTCTCACGGGCGATCGCAAGCGCGTCCCCACTGATATCGACAGAGTAGATCTGTGCTTTTGGAAAAGCTTTGGCTAGGCCCAGTGCGATCGCACCGCTCCCTGTTCCCATATCTACCCAAATGCCCTGCTGCAGCTGTTCTGCTCTAGGGCTGTGCTGGACTGCCTCGAGCGCCAGATCGATTATCAGCTCCGTCTCAGGCCGGGGAATCAGCACCGCCGGAGACACCTTCAGCGTCAAATCGCGCCAACTCGCTGAACCGACTAAGTACTGCACCGGCACCCGCTGCTCAACCCGCTGCTGCCATAACTCAGTCAGTTCCTCTAGGGACAAAACACCCAAATTTACAGCACGCTGCTTGAACGTCCCTAGCCGCAGCTCAAGACTATCCACATCGCTGATGGCCTTGAGCAGCCAATCTACTTCAATGGGATCTATGGCCGCATCCTGCGCCTGTTGCCGCGCCTGCTGCCACCACTGCCACAATAGTTGGCCAGCAACTCCATGCTTCTGAGCAGGATGATCAGAACCCAGATGCATGTCCTAGCCCAGCCGTCTTTCCCCCCTTCTCAAGGGGGGCAGGGAGGATCCTTACCGCGCTGCGCGTCCATAGAGGTAGAAGTGCCTTGATGCCAGATCCCCCAAGTTTCTCCCTGGAAAACTTTCCCGATTCACCCCCCTTCTTAAGGGGGGCAGGGGGGATCCAAACCATGCCGCCTCTCAAGCAACCTGCCACGCTACAGCACCCGCAAAACGCTAGCGATGCTGTGAATGGCGGTCGTGCCGCGCAGCTCATCCAGCGCCGTCTGGAAGTTGGCTTCCTTCACCTCATGGCTGACAATCACGATTTCTGAGCAGTTGTCCCGCTTACCGATCTGCACAACCGATTCCAGGCTGACCTCGTGGTTGCCAAAGCAGGTGCCCAGCTTGCCAATCACCCCCGGCTCGTCCTTAGCCAGTAGCCGCACGTAGAAGCGGCTGACAATGTCGGCCATCGGGCTGACTTTGCAGTAGTGCTGGTGCGAACAGGCCAGCAGGGGATTTGCGGCTTTGGTCCCGGCCAGCGGACCGCTTTGAGACTTGAGGCTGGCCGCCAGGTTGATCAGGTCAGAGACCACGGCGCTAGCTGTTGGGCCAGATCCCGCTCCCGGCCCAAAGAACATGACCTGTCCAATGGGGTCGCCCTCCACCAAAATGGCGTTGTAGACGTCGTTAACGCTGGCTAAAGGATGGTTTTCGGGTACCAGGGTCGGATGCACCCGAATCTGTAGCTGCTCTACGTGTTCTTGGGAAATCAGGCAGGTGTCGCGGCGTGCGATCGCAAGCAGCTTAATCACAAAGCCCAGCCGATTCGCGTAGGCAATATCGGCCGCAGTCACGCTGCGAATTCCCTCTGCATACACCTCAGACAGCTTAATGCGACCGCCAAAGGCCAGCGAAGCCAAAATAGCAATCTTATCTGCCGCATCCAGGCCATCTACGTCGGCACTAGGATCGGCCTCGGCATAGCCCAGGCGCTGAGCATCGGCCAGGATCGGCTCAAAGTCGCCCCCCTCCCGCTGCATCCGCGTCAAGATGTAGTTCGTTGTGCCGTTAACAATGCCGGTCACCGCATGGATGCGGTTCACTCCCAGCGCCTGCTTCAGCGGCTGAATCACCGGAATGCCGCCGCCCACCGACGCCTCCAGCATGACATACACTCCGGCCTCATTTGCCGCCGTGAAAATCTCATCCCCAAAGCGAGAAATCACGGCCTTGTTGGCCGTAACCACATGCTTTCCGTGGTCAATCGCCTTCAGAATCAAAGAGCGGGCAGGCTCTAATCCACCCATGACTTCAACGACAACATCGACCTCGGGGTCAGTCACAATCGACTCCAGGTCAGTCGTCAGCCGCTCGGCGGGAAACTCAACCTGGCGGGGCTTGTCTAGAGAGCGCACCCCCACTCGCACAATCTCAATCTCACCGATCAGCGGATGCCGCTCAGTCGGATCAAGCAAGATCTGAGCTGTGCCTGTCCCCACCGTTCCCAATCCCAATAGGCCAATCCTAACCGCCAAAGCTACCCTTCCTATCTCTGCGCGCTCTACCCCCCAATTGTAGGCGGATCTTGCCATCAGCCCAAACCGGACTAGGGTTGCTCGCAGGCTGCCCCAAAACAGGTAGAGACGCGATTAATCGCGTCTCTACCTGTTTTAGATTATTTTTGCAGACCCTTAATAGGTCTCAACGTGCCAGCGCTCGTCCCGCTTCATCTGCTTGCGGAAGTCGTTCCAGTCAACGCCGTGCTTGGCGGCCTCGGCCGACAGCGCCTCGTCGATGCCGTCCTCCATGCCTTTCAGACCGCACATGTAGGTGTGGGTGTTGGGCTTTTGCATCAGCTCCCACAGTTCAGCGGCATGCTCAGCCACGCGGTCTTGAATGTACATCCGACCGCCCTTGGCATTTTGCTGCTCGCGGCTAATCGCGTAGGTCAAACGGAAGTTGTCAGTATACTCAGCCGCCATTTCTTCCAACTCCTCTTTGTAGAGGATGTTGGGAGACACGGGAATACCAAAGACCAGCCAGGCCAATCCCTTGAACTCGTAGTCAGGGTTGGCTTTCTTCTCCTCGGCTTTAAACATGCGCCAGAGGAAAGCTCGGAAGGGCGCAATACCCGTACCCGTTGCCAGCATGATGACAGTGGCCTCAGGATCATCCGGCAGCAGCATTTCCTTGCCCACTGGGCCCGTGATCTTCACCTCATCTCCCGGCTGAATGCCACAGAGGTAGGTGGAGCAGACTCCATAGACCTTCTCGCCAGTTTCGGGGTGGTTGTACTCCAGCTGACGCACACAGAGCGACACGGTCTTGTCGTCCATGTCATCACCGTGACGGGTCGAAGCAATGGAGTACAGGCGCAGCTTGTGGGGCTTGCCAGCGGCATCGGTGCCGGCTGGAATGATGCCGATACTCTGGCCCTCCAGGTAGTGGAGGTTGCCACCGGACAGGTCAAACTTAATATGCTGAACGAGACCAATGCCGCCTTCTTGGACTAGGGGCTCGTTGGAGACTACTTTACCGACAAAAGGATCTTTGGGCTTATAGAGATTGACGGGAACAGATTTCTCCGCCTTGGGTTTCGCTTGAGTCATGGGCTTAGGGGTCTCTCCTGCTGGTGCGGTTTGTGCATCAGCTGGTGCCGCAGTCGGGGTACTCAAGGCTGCTCCGTTCTCGACAGGGCGAATGCTCACGATTTTTCCGCCTAGTCGGGCGATTCGCTGCATTTCCTGGTTCATACGGTCGTAAGGTACCGTAATAAACACGCTACCACTCTGCCGAATGGGGTAATTCGCCTGGTCCGTTTCTGCGGATTGCCGTAGACCCTGGACCTCGTATACAAAGAGACGGCTACCCGCCACAGAGTTCGCGTTACCGCCACTTACGCTTGGATTGTACATGTTTAACTTGTGACTCTCCGAACCCAACTAACAACTACGATGGAGTGAATAAGCTTTTTCTTGGG
>JACVRP010000627.1 GCA_014534385.1 Cyanobacteria bacterium Co-bin13 | reverse complement strand
CTGCTAACTGCGATCGCAGCTGCCATCACCGGCATGTCCGACTTTATCAATATTCCTCGGGTGCGGCGGCGGCGGGCCGGCTGGGCTCACATGCTGCTGAATGTAGGTGTGCTGCTGCTGACCATCGTGAATCTTGTAATTCGCTGGGGCAACCCGGAGGGCGCTATTGTACCCTGGGGCCTGGTGATTTCCTGGGTGGTTGCTACTCTGCTGCTGGCCAGCGGCTGGTACGGTGGTGAGCTGATGTTCCGGCACAAGGTCGGTATTGTCGGCCCTGGCGAAACCCACGCCTCCTAGGCGTCAAGTTCCTTAAATTAGTTAAAAGCCTGCCGAAACGCTAGTTTCGGCAGGCTTAGTGGTTTAAAGCTGCCCTAGCAGTCTGCCCTGTCACTGAAGCTGCAGAAGGGCAGGTGATTTGCTCGACTTTTCCCCTGCTTGGGGCAATGCTAAAGCTGATGGCGTTGACAGCCTGTAGAGGCTGAGCCTGCAAAGGCAACATCAGTTTGGAGTGGATGGGCGATGAACTGGCTACAGCAGACACACTTCAAGATCAAAAAAGTCTACTGGCTGTCTTTAGTAGTTGCGATCGCGCTGGTGCTGGGCCTCTTTTTTCGGGTGACTCACCTCGACCACCAGATTTACTGGCATGACGAGGCCTACACCTCCCTGCGAGTGTCTGGCTTCACTGCCCAAGAGGTGAGGGATGACCTCTTCACCGACAGGCTAGTCACCCTTGCTGAGGTGATCCGCTATCAGCACCCTGCGCCGGGCAAGACCGCTGCCGATGTGGTTCGCTCCTTGGCTTTAGAAGACGCCCAGCATCCCCCCCTCTACTACCTGCTAGCCAGGGGCTGGGTGCAGATATTTGGCTCCTCGGTTGTAGCGCTGAGAAGCCTGTCGGTATTGATCGGACTGCTGCTGTTTCCTGCCCTCTACTGGTTTTGTCAGGAGCTTTTAGGGACTGGAGAAAAAGCGGCGTTCCAGCCCCCAGTAGGGCCGACTGCAGGGCTAGCGCTGGCCCTGGTGGCAGTTTCTCCGTACCACGTTCTCTATGCCCAGGAAGCCAGGGAATACGGGCTGTGGGCGGTGTTGACGCTGCTGTTCAGCGCTGCCTTTTTGCGGGCACTGCGGCTGAATAGCTGGCCCGCTTGGGGGCTAACCACACTCTTTTTCACAGCGGGCCTATATACACAGCCGCTGATGCTGATGCTGGGGGCTGCCAGCGGCGTTTATCTGCTGCTGGTCAACGATTTCCGGCTGAACCGGTCAGTGATTCGTGGCGGCACAGCCCTGGGGCTGGGGGTGCTCGCCTTTGGGCCCTGGCTGCGGGTAATTCAAGTCAACCAGGCTTCCGGCACCTCGTGGACAGCTGTTCCGACCTCCGTTGAGATCTGGCTCAAAGTGTGGGGCCTACACCTGCAGCGGGCATTTCTGCTGACAGAAGGCGATTTTGGCTTTGACCAATTGAGCAGCCGCCTCAGCCTGCCGCTGCTGCTGCTGTTGTTGGCCTACGCGGACTACACCTTATACCGCACAACGCCGCCGCGAGTGTGGCTATTTGTTAGCGTACTGCTGGCCTGCGTAGCGCTGCCGCTGGCGCTGCCAGATCTGGTGTTGGG
>JACVRP010000038.1 GCA_014534385.1 Cyanobacteria bacterium Co-bin13 | reverse complement strand
CTTCGGCACAGACACAGGCGGCTCGATTCGGGTGCCGTCGTCCTTCAACAGTCTGGGTGGCGTGCGCCCCACCAGTGGCCTGTCGAGCCGATCGGGCATTGTGCCCCTGGCCCTGTCTCAGGACGTGGGCGGACCCATGACCCGCACTGTCAAGGATGCAGCCCTGGCGCTGAATGTAACGGCAGGCTTTGACCCAGAAGACCCAGCAACCGCAGGCAGCATCGGCAAAATCCCTGAAGACTACACGGCCTTTCTCGATCCTGAAGGACTGCAGGGAGCCCGCATTGGCGTTGTACGCGAGGTGTTTGGCCTTGACTCTAATCCAGAGAGCGCCAAAACCAACGCGGTGATCAGCCAGGCTATTGACGCCCTGATTGGCCTGGGCGCAGCCGTTGAGGATGTCACCATTCCTAATCTGGCGGAAATTCTGTCCTTTCCCAGCCTCAGCGGATTTGAGTTCAAGCGAGACTTGAATGCTTACTTAGCAGAACGGCCCCTACCGCCTTCAGGCGTGCGCACCCTGGGCGATATTCTCGACAGCGGCCTTTACCTAGAGGAATTTGAAGCGGCCTACATCGATCGCAACAGCCGACCTGCCCCCGAAGACGACCCTACCTACATCGATATCATCACCCGACGTCCGGGGTTGACCCAGTCCTCCCTACTGACTGCTCTGACCGGATTTGATGCCCTGATCTACCCCACAGTGGCCAGCCCGCCCAATGTTTTGGGAGAGCCGCTAGCCTCTGGCGCTGGTAACCGACTCAGCCCGTTCTCTGGCTTTCCGGCGATCACCGTGCCCGCCGGTTTTACCGAAGACGGCCTGCCGGTAGGGCTGGAGTTTCTGGGCCGGGCCTACGATGAGGCAACGCTGCTGAAGCTGACCTACGCCTTCGAGCAGGGAACCGGCTTCCGCACCCCGCCCCGCAGCACCCCGCAGCTGGCTGGGGAGAAAATCCCTGAGCCAGGTTTTGCTGTAGCGCTGTTTGTTGCAGTCTCAGGGGCAATGGTGCTGCGCCGCCAACCGTCATAACCCATGCAGCTAACGACCCCTGCCCTGCTGTTCCCGGCCATTTCGCTGCTGCTGCTGGCCTACACTAACCGCTTTTTGGTGCTGGCCCAGCTCATCCGCCAGCTCCACGGTTCTGATCGGGAACACGTTCGGGATCTGGTGCAGCGGCAGATTTACAACTTGCGTAAGCGAATTGTTCTGATCCGCCGCATGCAGGCGTTAGGGGTCTCTAGCTTTATTGTCTGCACCCTATCGATGTTTGCGCTGTTTGTCGATTATCAGACGCTGGCAGAATACCTCTTTGGGCTGAGCTTGCTGCTGCTGGTGGCATCCCTGCTGGTGTCGCTGTATGAGATTGCCATTAGCACCCAAGCCATAGAAGTGGAGCTGGAGGATCTCGACCTGGGCCGCAAAATGAGAAAGTAGCTGAGCAATGGTGGTGGGTGGCTGATGGCGCAGTTCCAGCCCTAGGGCAGATCTCGAACAATGGTGACGCGAAGAGGAGATTGGTCGAAGGTTTCTAGATAAGGCTGGCTGAGATAGGCCTCGGCCTCGGGCTGATTAAGGCTGTAGCGGTTAAAGAAGGCTAGACTGAGTGCCTGCAGGTAGGGGTGGGCAGCGCTGACAGAGGGGCCTTGGAAGCCTGCCGGTAAGGGCAAAGCCCCACCGCCGGTATTGCCTCCCAGGAAGGAAAAGTGGGTGCCTTGCTCTACTACGACCAGGTGCTTGTCTGGGCTAGAGAGCCAGGCGAAGGGCTCAATCTGCTCGGGTAGGGCGGGGGTGAGGTAGTCGTGGGTGCTGGCAACCACCATCACCGGGATCTGCACCTGGTTCAGGCCCGTTTCGCCAAAGATGTGGCTGGTTAGAGGGTTGATTGCGATCGCACTGCTCACCCGCTCATCGCGTAACGAGGTGGGCAGCTCGATTTGGGCATCGAGCAGGTCGCACTGCACTAGCATCGACAGGTTTAGCGACAGTGATTCCTGCACCGGGCTGGGGCAGCTAGCCGCCAGCGCTTCTGGGTTGAGCGTTGCTCCGGCTACCGCCAAAGCCGTGTATCCGCCGAGAGATTGCCCGATGATGCCAACCTGCGTCAGGTTCAAGCGTCGGATCAAGGGGTCGGTTTCGGCCAGCGCCTCCAGCGCGTCTAGAGCCGCCGTCACGTCGCGCGGACGGTTGATTAATATTGCCGGATTAGGAGCCCCATCAATGCCCAGTAAAAAGCGCTCAAAGCGATCGGCGTTGTCTTCGTGGTCGAGGGCGACAACTGCGTAGCCGTGGGAGGCCAGGTGCTCTGCCAGATAGGCAAAGGTCGTGCGGCGAGAGGCGGCTCCGTGGCTAATCACAACAACGGGGATGTCTGCTGCGTTAGCTGGCAGGGTCGGCAGGTACACATCCGCCGTTGAGGAAAACAGCCGTAGGGGATTTTCAAGGGGCAGGGAGCGCTTTTCCCAGGTTAGGGGGCCGGGCTGACGCGGATCGAGCGCGGGGTTGTTGGGCAGTGCCGTGGTGTCTTGCAAGGCCGCTGCCCGCAGGGCAGCTACGGTGCGATCGCGCGCCTGGAAAAACTGGCGGTTCTCCTGAATCAGCTGCTGCAGAAGCGGGTAGTTGAGCTGAATTGTTCTCAGCGGAAATTGGCGCAGTATGTTGACCACGGTCAGCCCCTCGGAGTCAGCAGCGGCCAAAATCAGGCTGGCCCGCAGGGCTGAAAAGCCGTTTAGCCGGTTGTCAGTCTGCACAACTTGGCCCAGACGCCGCAGCAGCCGCACACCCACCGGAGAGTAGGCTAGCTCACCAATGGTGGTCTGATTCAGGTTAAACCGCCAGTTCAAGGCGCTTCGCAGCTCATTGAGCTGACTGGCGCTAAGGCGGCTGGCAACAGGGGCAAAGCGACGGTTGATCTGGCCCGTAGCGGCAAACTGCTCTAGATCCGCGACGTAGATTGTAGGCTCGAAAGGACCGATAAAGAACTGAATCCGTTCGGCAGCACGGACCGGGGCGGGCAGGAGTAGGGTGGAGACTGTCAGCAGGCAGGCAGCCAGGTGCGATCGCCCCCAACGACTGGCTTTTACCCGTCGCTGGCCCGTAGGCCTACTCCGGCTCAGGGCCAAATTGCTTCTCGACGTGGCGACGGTTTGCAGTTGACCCTCAGTCATAGCACCTCAGTGAGCTTCATCCTAGTGTCGCAGTGGCTTGAGCGAACCGACAATGCCAATTCTCCTAAGGTTCAGGCCTAAGCGGGTAAAAAGCCAGCGACCGACTTTTCCACAGCCTTGGGATCCTGCAGGAACTGGGCATTGAGCTGCTTGGCCTGCTCACCGGGGTAGACCTCCTCAGTCTCATTAATCACGGCCTGCAGGGCATCGTGCACCACGTCTTCGGGCTCAACTTTAGGGTCGGGAAAGCCCTTGCCCATGCCAATGTTGATGGTGGCAGGCAACACGCCAACCACCAGGGTGTGCTGCGCGGCTAGCTCTGCCCGCACGGCCTGGGTTAGGGCCAACACTGCTGCTTTGGAGGCCCCGTAACTGCCGTTAAAAGGCAGATTCACCCGCGCTACCATCGACAGCATGTTGACAATGGCCCCGCCGCCGTTTTGCTTCAAGATTGGCGCAAAGGTTCGGCACATGGTCAGCGTACCGAAGTAGTTGACCTCCATCTCGGCTCTGGCGGCAGAGAGATCGGGGGCCGCAATTAGCCCCTGATTGAGGCCAATCCCCGCATTATTTACCAGCAAATTCACGTCCTGGCACTCTAGAGCTGCCTGCTGTACCGCTGCCTCATCGACGATGTCTAGCTGGATGGGCACAATTCGATCTGGATCGAGGGCAACCAGTTCCTTCAAAGCGTCTAGCTTACGGGCGGCAGCATAGATCTTAGCGGCTCCGAGCGATCGCAACCCCTCCACATAGTACTGACCCAGTCCGCCATTAGCACCCGTTACCAGTGCGATCGCGCCTTCAACCTGCATAGCTTCCTCTACAGTTGCGTTGGGCTAAACGATCACCACGGTATACTCCTCTTAAGGTCTTGAAAAGTACTTACTTTTAAGTAAGGTCCTATTGCGCTAATTGTTAAGTAGAGCACATGCCAGAAGCGGTGACTGAAGGTACGGTATTTGTTCAGGCAACGCTCAAGGTTTTGGGCGGCAAATGGAAAATTTTAATTCTGTGGCACCTGAAAGAGGAGACTCGGCGCTTTAGCGAATTGAAGCGTTTAATACCTGAAATCACCGAAAAGATGTTGACTCAGCAACTGCGAGAGCTGGTCAATGATGGCATTGTCAGTCGCCAAGCCTATTCGGAATTGCCGCCCAAAGTTGAGTATTCCTTCACGGACTACGGCAAGACCTTAGTACCTGTTTTACAGGCACTCTGCAGATGGGGAGAGGCCCATCTAGAGCGCCTGGAATCGGAGATTGGAAAACGGGATTAGGGACTGCCTAAAGCGTGCAGTTCTGACCTAATCTACGGCTCTAATGTGAGCTAATTTGAGTCTGATGGCGTTTCAGACACCTGCTGATTAGAGGCAGGTGAGAAGATGGCGCTGATCAGCGCGACCACTGAGGATAAAAACAGAAACAGCAGCAGGAATGACAAAATTCCAAAGGGGGAAAAAGTCAGGGTTGCTATTACAAGCAGCAGGCAAGCTGCCAGGGTTGTTCGGTTCATCGGCTCGAACTCACAAATGGAATTCACAATATTGACTCTAGCCTAGCTACCCTCAGCCGCAACAGATTCCCACCAGCGGCACATTCTGCTGAATGAAAAGAGAGGTCTTGTTAGCAGCAGACGGAGCTGGCGACGGGGGCTTTAATACGGTCTAAATGTGCAAATTTGCAGATGATTTTGCCGTAGGAGATGTGGAAAGATCGAGCCTAAAGGCACAGCTTTGCCGACCTGTTAAACTTAGGCGCTCAACCATGACTAACCCAGCCAACAACTCCTCTAACATGTTCAAGACAGTTCTCAAGGGTGCGATCGCACTAGCCCAAGACGTCAAAACACACCCTGAGGCCAACGAGCAGTTTGAGGAGCTTTATACGCAGCTAGCTGCCGACAACCCCGTAATGGCCGACCTGCTCAAGCAGCTCTGGGAAGAGTACATTACGCAGCAACGCTCGGTCTTCTTCTGGCAGAACCTGAGCGATGCCGAAAAAGATTTAGCCCAAAAAGTAACCGAAAACAGCCTGCAGATCCAGCAAAACTACCTGCGGCTGGTGCAGGAGCAGTAGGCCAAAGCAAGGCTTACGGGTACTTGCTAGAGAGCCGGTTTGACAGCTGAGGGCGATTTACATTAGTCAGGCTAGCGACAGCTGCAACCAACTCCGTAGGCTCTACAGGCTTAGCAATGTGTCTTTGAAAGCCCACTGCCAGAGCCCGTTGGTGGTTGATCTCGCCAGCGTAGGCGGTTAATGCGATAGCGGGAACCTGTCCCCCCAACTCTGAGGGTAGGTTTCTAACCCGCTGCAGCAGCATGTAGCCGTCGGTCTCTGGCATACCGATATCGCTCAGCAGCAGGTTTGGTTTGAACTGAGGCAAAACCGCTAGGGCCTCACTGGCCGAAGCCACCGCTGTCACCTCAGCCCCAAACTGCTCCAGCAAAAAAGCAGCAAATTCTCTGGCGTCGACCTCATCGTCAACCACTAGAACCTTGATGCCGCTTAGATCCAGCGAGGATCCGGCTGGCTCATGCAGCGGATCCGCTGGCAGCGAGGTCTGTAGGAGGGGCAGCTTCACGGTAAAGGTAGCCCCCTGCCCCTCCCCTGGGCTGTCGGCCTGAACAGTGCCGCCGTGCATCTCAATCAGGTGGTGAACAATGGCCAAACCTAACCCTAACCCGCCAAATTTACGGGTGGTGGTGGCATCGGCCTGGCGGAAGTAGTCAAACACGTGGGGCAAAAAGTCGGCAGAAATGCCCTTGCCCGTATCGCTAACGGTGATCTGGACTTGAGCGCCCAATGGCTCTAGCCGAACCGTTACCTGCCCACCGACGGGCGTGAACTTAACGGCATTGGTCAAGAGATTCCAAATCACCTGCTGCAGACGGGCTGCGTCTCCCAAGACCAGGAGGGGGGAGGAAAGCGGCGGCAGGGAGGTGTGTGCTGGCCCTAGATCTATGCGCCGCTCTGCTATGCCCTCAATTCTGACGTTGATGGACTTGGCTTCTGCCGCGAGCTGTACTGTTTCCAGCGCTGCCCCAATGACTGAAGCGAGATTCACCGGGGCTTTATTGAAGCTGAGCTTGCCGCGCAAAATGCGCGATACGTCCAGCAAATCTTCAATGAGCTGCACCTGAAGCTTGGCGTTGCGCTGGATTGTTTCTATGGCATAGGCGGCTTTGTTGGGGTCTAGCTTGCCCTGGCGCAGCAGTCCGGCCCAGCCCAAAATGGGGTTGAGCGGCGACCTCAGCTCGTGGGAGAGCACTGCTAAAAATTCGTCTTTTACCCGATTGGCAGCTTCGGCGCGATCGCGATCCCTCTGAGCCCGATCGTAAAGCTGAGCATTGTCAACGGCCAGGGCTGCCCGGCGGCCCAGCTCCTGGGCCAGGTCCAGATCGCTCTGTTCGTAGCGGCGACCCGACTCTGCCGACACAAACGAGATTGCGCCCAGTGCCCGCCCCTGCACCAGCAGCGGCACAATCATGACTGAGCTAAAGCCGACCTCCCGCAGAATCTGTAGGTGGTCAGCATCTTTAGCGGCTTCCACCAGCAGGTGATCGGGAATTTCGGTGTAAAGCTCAGGCTGTCCGGTGCGGATGACCTCGGGCACGCCGCGAGGCTCGTTGGGGTCGTAGGGGTAGCGCTTATCTAACTCGTCGGCCCAGGCGACTTTTTCGGGGTTGACGTGGGCTACGGCCAGACGCCGCGTCACCCCGGTTTCATCAACGATGTGCACCGTGCACCAGTCGGCCAGGTGCGGCACGACCAGTTTGGCAATGCTGCTCAAGGTGGTCTGGTAGTCTAGCGATGACGACAGCACCTGACTGGCATCGACCAAAAAACGCTGGGCCTGCTCTAGCCGAAATCGCTCGGTCACATCAATGACGTAGGCCATCACAGACTCCACGCTGCCGGAGGAGCGCACCATCGGCAAGTAGTGCACGCTGTAGTAGCCGGGGCGGCGATCTGCTCTGTAGGGGTTGTGGATTTCAAGGTTAGCGCAGATGAACGGCTCACCAGTGGCATAGATCTTGTTGAAGATGCCTACTAGGGCTGCGCTACCGTGGCCAAACAGTTCTTGGGGGGTGCGGCCTAGGTGATCCTCCGGCCTCAGGCCGTTAATTTCTGCCAGGGCAGCGTTGATCGAGACAAAGCGCTGCTGGCTGTCGAGCAAGGCCATGCCAATGGAGGCAGATTCAAAAAGGGTAGATAGCTGCCGCCGAGTGACTTCAGCTTCGGCCCGAGCGATTCTTTCGCGCTCTAAGATCTGTTCGCGCTCCTGCTCGGATCGCTTGCGATCGTCAATGTCGGTTGAGGTGCCGTACCACCGCACAATCTGACCATGCTCGTTGTAGCTAGGCACAGCCCGGACTAAAAACCAGCGGTAAGCTCCATCGGTAGCTCGCCGAATGCGGCACTCGTACTGGTAGGTCTGCCCGGCTGCAACGGCCTGGTACCAGTGCTGTACGGCCCCATCTCTATCTTCGGGGTGCATGGGCTGTAGGGACTGATCGGGCTGGGCTAGATTTCCCGGCAATAGCCCAGAGTACTCGTACCACTGATCATTGGCGTATTCTAGTTCCCGATTGGCGTTAACCACCCAAACCATTTGGGGAACGGCATTGGCCAATTGGCGAAACCGTTCCTCGCTTTCCCGCAAAGCGTGCTCGGTTTGAGTGCGATCGCTCATGTTGTGCAATACAGTTTCGTCCGTCCCTTTGGATCCTTTTATTGAATCTGACTTCTTGCCCCAATCTATCTACCCAAAGACTGAAGAAGTTTGGCGCAGTTTTTGCTTCTAAGCTTTGGCGGACTTGCTTCAGGTCAGCTGGGAAATTCCCAGGCGGCTCCAGTAAAAGAAGGAGGCCGGTCGCCCGCCCAGCTTAATCAGGGTTTGGGCAATTGGCCGCAGCTCTGGCTGCTCTCTGACCTTGCGGTCTGATAGATAAACGCCTAGCAGGGCCTGGTTAATCATCCCATGAAAGCGGGCATGGGGCAGCCTGGCTACGCTTTTGGTTGCCTGCTCCAGGAAGTGCCGAAATCGGCCCATCATTTCGTCTTTATTGGGGTAGTAAAAGCAGAAATTTAGGTCGCCGTTGGTTCGGTCTTCCTGCTGATCAATCAGATAGTCCAGCAGGATATGCAGGCCCTGCACCCAGGGGAAATAGCTGCGCTCAACCTGTTTCGTCAAATCTTCTGAAAAGTTGTGATCAAAGGCAGAGGAAACCAGGCAAAAAACTCCCAGGGTTGAACCGGCAGAGGCTGAAAACTCGTACCAGCTTAGATCGGGTAGCTTGCTCTGGTGCCGGGAAAACCAGTTTTTTAGGCGGGGCACTCGCTCCTCCACCCGGACGTGCTTGTGGACCTGGAGATCGCAGTAGTAGCTGGCTAGCCGCTGCAGGGTAGGAGCGATTTTGGGGTAGTTGGGAATTTGACGCAGGCTGGCCTGACAGGTGTTGACCAGGCTTTGGAGGTAGCCGCCATCTTCCTGATCGTCTCGGGCTCGGTAATAGTTTGTGCAGGTAGATTCCGGCGTTAGCGCGTGCAGCAGCGATTCGTGCAGGGCTCGAAAATCTTCGGGATCTAGGGAGGTGCTGCGATCGCACAAATTATCTAGGTAATCGCTGATGGTTTGGTAGGCCACAATGAAGTTGATGGCTTCAGACCAACGGTTTTGGGCCAACAGGCCATAGAGCCCGCCGCCCTCACAGTGAAACTTCTTCGTCTCAAGGCTGGCTAAAGCCTGTCGACGCAGCTCCGAATTCGGAATTTTCTTTGCCTGCGAAGTCCAGGTGGCTAGACAGCTTCGAACCGCTGGCAACACCTTAAAGTGGGCCTCGGAGACGAGGCCCAGGGGAGAAGCTGGAACAGCCATATTAATGAAGTGCCTGAAAGCTGAGCGCAGTATTTTACTGTCACTCGCACTTTAAGAAGATTTGTAAAAGCCCAGCCTCTTTAAAAAGACAGAGTTTCGGCACTGCTAAAGCAGCATTTCCTAAGTCGAGTTATCGGGGCAGACCAACCGCAACTTAGACGTGCTATCGGCGCATCTCTCTAGGTTTGCTGCTGCTGCCGTTACGCACAGTCAAGGAATGAGGAAATGAGGAAATGCAGGGTGATTTTGATTTGTTGACAGGATCCTCTAGTAGAGAGGATCCCTTTCTGGGCGCATGTTAATTAACGCCCTATTGTTGGCATTTATGCAGAATTTGTGCAAAAAATGACTACCTCTTTAGAAAACTCTCCTTCCGTCCATTGATAGGTGTTCTTATCCGAGCAGAGCAATATTTTGAAATTAAGAATTACTCGACCTCTACTTTCCTACGCTTAGCGGGAGTTACTAACTCATGGCTTACACAAATGAACCCGTCAATCGGGTTATGGAGACCACCACGGTTACTCCAGTGACCGAATATCATGACCTCGTACGCTGGGGTCCGATTTTTGCCGGTTTAGTGGTTTCGATCGCAACCCAGCTTGTCCTGACCGGTCTAGGTGCCGCAGTGGGCCTTACCACTCTGGCCAATACGGGTGCTCCTCAGTCTCAGGCTCCTGAAGTGGGTGCAGCAGTTGGCATTTGGTCCATTATCAGCCTGCTGATTTCGCTGTTCATAGGCGGCTGGGTGACTGCTCGCGCCTGCGGTCCCATGAACCGCAAGACTGCCATGCTAAATGGCGCTATTCTCTGGGCTACCACTCTGGCTGTCAGCGCTTGGCTGCTGTCTAGTGGTGTGGCTGGAGCCTTTGGCATTGCTGCTCAAGGTGCAGGTGCTGTCGTTAACCAGCTGCCCCCCGAGGTTCTGCCCGGCGGCGCTGCAGCTCCCGATCCGGCTGCTATCCAAAACCCCAACGTGAGTCCTCAGCAGGCTCAAGACATTGCTGGCAATGCGGCCACTGTAGGCTGGTCCTTCGCCCTGGGTTCTCTGCTGGGTCTGGCTGCGGCTCTCATCGGCTCTGCGGTGGGCGTGCGTCATCCTCGTCCTTACAACGCGCCTGTGCGCTAACTCCGCTCAGCCGAGCGCTAGTTAAAGACAGACAAAGGACATCTTGGGTGGGCAAGTGCCCACCTTTTTTGTTGCGTTGTTTTCGCTGAAAGTGGGCGCAGCCCTGTTAATTGGGAGAGTGAAATGGTTCTTGGGGGCTTAAAGTAGGCGTTGCACCAGAGCATGATCAGCCCTGCCGAGAATCTTGAAACGAAGGGGGATGCCCTAGTTTGGAATGCTCACCTGAAACCTGCGGCGGTCCTCGTGACAGATCTGCTGGACCGTGTTGCGGCCTGACATGGCTACGATGGGCAGCCCACCACCCAGTTCAGTCCACTGCCCCACCATGTAGAAGCGGCGTAGGCCGGGCAGGGTTTTGGGTAGTCCCTTGACCATTTGGGGCAGGGTGTCTTTGTTGAGCACCCAGCCGTTGCTGGAGCCTTGCCAGTTGCCTGTGTGGCGCTCGTAGGTGAGGGGGGTTGTTACCGATATCTGCTCGATGTCGGCTTTGAGGCCGGGGTAAAACAGCTCCAGCCGATCGATCAGACGATGCGCTTCCTGAATCACCTCGCCATCATCAAGACTGCCGGCAAGAGAGCTGCCGTAGGTGCGGTGCCAGTAGTCGTAGGTTGTGGTCATCAGGATCATCATGACGGACTTGCCGGGCGGGGCCAGGGAGGGGTCAAAGCAGTAGTGATTGACGCTGATTTCGCAGCGGGGAATGTCTGCGATCGCAACCGGCTCGTCTAAAAGGTAGGTCACCCAGGGGGGTTGGTCGGAGCAGTCGCGATTCAAGCCCAGCGAGACCTGAAGCTGGGAGTAAATCGGCATGTGGCCGTCGTAAAGCTCCTGAATCTGGCGGTTGAGGTACTGCCCGCCCAGCATCTTAAACAGAGTGCTGCGCCCGTCACAGGCAGAGATCACCCGCTGCGCCAGCTGCTCTGCGCCGCTATCGAGCCGCACCCCCACAGCCTGGCCATTTTCCACCAAAATCTGCTCGACGGGTGAGCTGTAGTGAATCTCGCCGCCCAACGACCGGTAGCGATGCTCAATGGCGCGGGCAAAGTCAAGCGAAGCTCCCAGCGGAAACCCAGCATTGCCGTTATCGAGGTAGGCCAACAGCGTCATTGCCACCATCGACGGCAAGTCCGGCAAGGCAAACACCTGAGGCAGAGCCCGCCTAAGAAAAGGATCTTGAAACTGGGACACAAATTCTGTCAGCGGCAGCATTCCCCACTTGCCCAGGGAACGGGCAAAGGGCAGCAGCCGCTTTACTAGCCCAGCCCAGTCCCCGGGCCCCATCAGTGCCTTGGGCTTTTGCTGAAAGAGCGATAGGTCAAAGTTCTTAAAGGTTCTGACCCCATCGCAAAAGGCTTTGATCGGCTGGCTATCGGCGGCAGACAGCGACAGCAGGTGCTGCTCTAGCCGGTCAGGGTTACAGTAGGCGATCAGGGTTTTGCCGCCCGGCTCCACCACCCGCATGAATTCCTCATGGTTGATAAACTGGCGGTTTTGCACAGCCCCCAGCTCCTGCCAAAGGGAGTGAAAGGGCTGGCCGGGGCCAGAGCCAAACAGGTAATGAATGCAGCCATCGAAGGTGTAGCCCTGGCGCTGCCAAGCAGTGCAAAGACCGCCGGGTAGGGCGTTTAGCTCAAAAATCTGGGTGCGGTAGCCGTTCATCTGGGCGTAGCACCCGGCGGCTAACCCCGCAATGCCCGCTCCAATGATGAGAATGTCTGGTTGGTTAGCCATCAGAATTTTCAGGAAGGGTGTTTTCAGGAAGGGTGTTTTCAGGAACTCTATAGCCTTGGGTCAGAGGGCAAACCTGGCTTTGGGCAGGTTCTCGTAGGCTGGGTTGAGCTTCGCAAAGGCTAGGCGTCTTTCGGGAAAATCCGACAGGTTCAAGGGTTTGTTGGTTTTCCTTGATTCAACTCACCCTCTAGACTTAGCTTTTAGAGAAGTCAGGCCAGCAGACCTGGGGGGAACAAAGCTGGGGCAGTGCCAGGGTCGTCACCGCTAGTGAGGGCAGATGAAGGCGGCGAATGGCGTGGTTATTGGTATCAGCGACATAGAGGTACTCGTGGGCGGCGGTAACGCCAGCCGGTTCTGAAAACAGAGCGGCTGTCCCGGCTCCCTCTTGCAGTCCGGCTTGCCCTTGGCCGAAGAGGGTCTGACAGGTGCCCGTGGTGGGATCAAGGCGCTTAACTTTATGGTTGTAGGTGTCGGCAATCCAGAGGGTGCCTGCCGCCTGGGTCAGCCCCAGGCAATGCTGTAGTCGGACCTGGTTGCCAACGCCATCCACATCGCCAAATTCAAACAGGTCACCGCTGCCGCAGAGCGTTTTAACCTGGGGTGGAGTCGTGAGGGCAATTGCCCGGATTGAGCTGGTTTCACTGTCGGCAACAAACAGGTGCTGGCCATCGGTAGCAAGGCCGCTGGGCTGGGCAAAAGCCGCTACCTCAGGCGGCCCATCAACGCAAAACTCGGCTCCGGTGCCCATGAAAGTCTGCACCGTGTCTTGAGCCAGGTCCATCTGCCAGATCTGGTGGCTGCCAGCCATGGCGATGTAGATCGTTTTACCCACCTGCACCAGATCCCAAGGAGAGTTGAGGGCGGTCTCTAAAGCTTTGCCGCCGTGGGGAAACAAGATGCGGCTCTGGGTTCCGGTGCCCGCCAGGGTGCTGACCTGGTGCGAGGCCAAGTCGATTTGCCTCAGCCGATGGTTGCCGGTGTCGGCCAGGTAGAGCCGCTGTTGCTGAAGGTCCAGGGCCATGCCCTGGGGGGAGGAGAACTGAGCCAGGGATTCGTCGCCATCGCGCCATCCAGCCTGGCCGCTGCCCACGACAGCCACTAGGGTACCGTCGAGCCGGGTGATAACAATGCGGTGGTGCCCGCTGTCGGCAATAAACAGGGTGTCGCTCTCGGGGTCGGCCAACACTTTGCCCGGAAAGGCCAGCGGGGTGGGTAAAGCGGGGGGCAGGGAGAACACAGGCCCGGCTGGATCGGCAGCCGCCCCATCGGGCCGAGCTGTGATCAGCCGCTGGACTAGGGCCTCTAAGGCTGGGCGCTGCCCTTCCCCGGCTAGGGTTGCCACCACGTAGCCCTGCGGATCGATCACGACAAAGGTGGGCCAGGCTTTGATAGCATACTGGTCCCAGAGGCTGCGATCGCAATCCACCAAGACCAGATGACTGATTTGGTAACGTGCGATCGCAGCCTGCACGCTAGCCGCGTCGCTTTCATGCTCAAACTTGGCGGTATGCACCCCAATCACGACCAGCTGTGGGCCATAGGTCTGCTCTAGAAACTTCAGGTCCGGCAGAACATGAAGGCAGTTGATGCAGCCATAGGTCCAAAAGTCCAAAATCACCACTTGCCCCCGCAACGCCTTGAGAGACAAAGGACTGGGAGTGTTTAGCCAGGGGTTAGCTTGAGGCAGTTCAGGGGCTCTCACCCGCATAGTTTTGTCCACGCCTAGCAACCTTTAATCTAACAATCCAGCCAGACAGCAGGCTGAAATGGGGCTGAGATGAAGAATTGGCCAGCAGCCTAAAATACCGCTGCTGGCCAATCGCGCAACCGCCGCCAACTGTTGATCGAATTCGCTAGGGTGGTTAACTGACCCCTGTACCCTCTGCTAATGGCCCATCCCCACCGCTCCGGAGTGCGTCGTTCCTCCTCGCAGCCGCATCGTCGGTCCAGGCTTCGCTTTTTTGATCGACTGAGTTGGCTGCTGGCCTTTGGCCTGCTGCTGGGCATTGCCCCGCAGATTCAAACCCTAGAGCCACCGCCTCAGCTGCAGCTGCACCGAGACCTTAGTGACTGGCAGATCGGCCAACCCCTCGATGGGGCTAACAGCATCAACCCCCGAACCCTGCCAGAGCTGAGGGCCTACGCGCTGGCGTTGGTGAATCGCGATCGCACCCTCAACGGTCTGCTGCCGCTGGTCGAAGATCCGCTGCTCAACCTGGCAGCTCAAAGGCATGCCGAGGATATGTTAAACCGCCAGTTTTTTGCTCACGTCAACCCCGATGGCGTCAATCCGTCCGGTCGATTTCGAGCGGTAGGGGGGCAGATGGGCGCAGGCGAGAACATCTATAGACGCACTGGAGGAACCACGGCTTTGTCCTACAGCCTGGCGGAGAAAGCGCAAACGGGCTGGATGGAGAGCGACGGCCACCGGGCCAACCTGCTTAGTCTGGGCTATCAGGCTTTTGGCTACGGCATAGCAGCTTCGCCGGAGGGGGATGCGGTTTATGTTGTCCAGATGTTTCGACCCCCTACGCCAGTGGAATTGTTGCAGGGGGCGTCTCAGTGGGTTTTGGATCAGCTGCCGCTAGAGCGTTTTTCGCGCTAATGCTGCTCCAGCGGCATTAGCGCCAATATCATGCTTGCGTAGTGGACTCACAGAGCTAGATGGGTGCATTGCAACGGTGAGCAGATCGTGCAACTCCCTAGGGGCCTACCCTCCAATAACTACGCAGGGGGTCTGGGGGCAGGGTAGCGCTGGAGGTAGCGCAACACGTCACCGGGGTCAGGCTGCACAAACAGGCCGTTTTCGGGAATTTCGATAACGCGGCTCCACTCAAACTGTTCCGCATAGCCGAGGTGGTGCAGGCTGGCGATGGCGCTCCGCGTATCAGCATCAGAACCCACCAGATACAGGCGCAGTCGTCTACGCCGGGGCTGCACCAGAGGAATTTGACACGCAGCAGGCTGGGTCGCCTCTGTATAAGGAGACGACAGAAAATATTGAATTTGAAGCACTTCAGGGATTCCTTTGAATTTAACGGGTAGGAATCCCCGAAAAAATGGCAGCCCTTGACATTGCTGAAATAACAGAGCGACCTAAAATAGGCAAAGCCCTGAGACAGGATAGATCTGTCAACGGGTCAGGCGCTGGTTGATGTTGACGCATCTGCCAGTGCCGCAAACCAAGTTTTCGGGGGAAGACAAGCTGCTCTCACACAGCTAT
>JACVRP010000501.1 GCA_014534385.1 Cyanobacteria bacterium Co-bin13 | reverse complement strand
GATCCCCCCTGCCCCCCTTGAAAAGGGGGGTGTAAAGTCCCCCTTTTCAAGGGGGATTAGGGGGATCTTTGCCGAGCGAGTGTACCAAAGAGGACTTTTCAGATATCCTCTAAAGCTAAAATCCCAGGAACCTGAAAGGCCCCTGGGATTTCCAGCGCTACCGAGTTTTTACCTAGGCAATCGCCAGAGCATTGAGGTTGCCGCTGTAGCCGGTAATCTCAATGACTGCGTCGGCGTCTGCCGAGAAGCCAGCATTACCGTCGTTTAACGCCACAAAGGTGCGGGCGCTGCCACCGCTGCCCAGAGTGAAGACAGCGGCTCCGTTGGCTCTAAAGCTGCTGGCGGTTAGCACTGCGCCGATCTCTGCTGCCGTTAGGGCTGCAACGGCTCCAGCTTGGGCGACGTCGGCCGCGCCCACGGCGCTGGGGCCATCGAGGGCATCGGTGCCGATCTTAAAGTCGGTGATGATATCGAAGCCGCTCAGCAGCGACTCGTTGAGGCTGTTGAGAATGAAGCAGTCGGGACCGTTGCCGCCGGTCATGCGATCGCTTCCCAGCCCACCGATTAGCTGGTCGGCTCCATTGCCGCCAATCAAGACATCGTCACCCGCGCCGCCGATCAACACATCAGCGCCGTTGCCGCCATCGAGATAGTCTGCTCCATCGGTGCCGACCAGCGTATCCTTGCCATTGCCGCCAAACTGGCGAGTGCCTGGAATGGCGGTGGCCCTCAGGTTCAGACCCACTACGAGCGGGTCGTGGTCAGAGGAGGCAAAGGGATCAGCGCTGTAGAAGCTGGTTTGCTGAGCCGGGGATTTGAAGTTCAGGTTGTAGTCTAGCGCCACCGGTTCATCGGCGTTGATGTGCCACTTGGCCGCCCCCGTCACCTGATCGGCCAGGCTGCCGCTGGCCAGGGCATGATCGAGCGAGCCCCACTGCCCTTGAAACTGGTAGGAGTAAGATTCGGGGCCAAACAGGCTGGTGTATCCGGCATTGGTCAGGGTGGTGATTGGGTCTTCAAGGCGGTAGGCGTTGAGGTCTCCCATGATCAGGTAATCCGGATCGGCGGTGCCGGTGGGGTTGGTGGCCAGCCAGGCCGCCAGTTCTTGGGAAGCCCGAGTCCGGGTGCCGTTGGAGAAGCCCTGGCCATCGCGGAAATCTGCGTCCTCCGGTCTGCCCGTGCTGGAACCTTTGGACTTGAAGTGATTGATGATGGCGGTAAAGGTTTCGCTAGTCGGCATGCCGCTCTCTAGCCGCTCGAAGCTGACAGCTAGGGCCGGACGCTGCACCCGATTGCCATCATCTTGGGCAAAGGCTCCGGTGGTCAGCGCTGCTGCAGTGGTGCCGGGGGCAATGCGAACAGCGTTGGTTCTGTAGATGAAGCCGACGGTAATTTCATCTCCCCCAAGCCTGCCGTTGGTCAGGGCCTCAGCGGGTGGAGTGACGAAGTCGTAAGTGCCGGGGCCTGCGATCGCATTTAGCGCATCCACCAGCTGCTGCACGGCGCTGGTCGGCCCGTAGCCATCGTTTTCCATCTCGTTGTAGCCAAAGACATCGGCATCCAATCCCAGAATGGCCTCAATCGTTTTGGCCTGTTGCCGCTGGAATTCGGCTGGGTTTTCAGCCCCGCGTGGGGTGGGGAACCCACCGCCCAGACCGTCGCCATTGAAGTAGTTGAGCAGGTTGAAGCTGGCCACCTTGAGCGTGCCGCCCACCTCAGGAGCCGTGTTTTCCCGTGGGTTAGAGGCCGTGAAGTCAACCGGAGTTCTGGTCTGCACCCGGTAGCCTTCAAACCGCTGATCCAGCACGCCGGTAATACTGGCAACGGTATCGCCGCCGCGCAGGGTATTCGTTGCGCTCAGGGGCTGTCCATTTCGCGCATGGATTACGGCATCGGGGTTCTGGGCGTTGCTGCCATCATCCAAAATGATGTAGTTGTCGAGCAGGTTGGCCAGGTAGTCCTGATAGCCTTCAACGCTGGGCGCGTTTACTTGAGTGTATTGGTAGAGGCGGTCGCCCGCAGACAGGCCCACCTGACCAAAGCGACCGAGGGTAAAGTTGTTGGTGACGGTCAAAGCCCCATTGTCGGTGCCAATGTTGACCAGCATGCCCTCGTAGCGCTCCAGCACAGAGGCATCGGCAACGGGGAGACTGACGGTGGTGACGCTCGGGAGCTGGGTGGCCCCCAGGTTTGAGACGCTCTTGGTCGCGACATTGTTGGCCAGAGAGAGCTGGGTCAGGCTGCTGTTAACGGTGACGCCGGTAATGCCTGTGGCCGAGGTCGTGAACTCACTGACGAGCCCCGTCACCTGAACTTTGTCGCCGACATTGCCGGAAAACAGGCCGGTGGGGTCAAAGACAAAGATGCCTTCAGAGGTGGCGTCGTCATTATCCCAATCGGCATCTTCTTCCTGCACGTAGAAGCCATTAAATCCGGCACTGCCAAGGAATGCGCCGACTACAATGCCTTCGACCGTCTTCGTTTGGTTGAGGAAGGGCGTGGCTAAGCCGCTGCCCTGAATCTCGTTAATCTTGCTGATGTTGACGGCAACGTCGTTATCCAGAATGCTGACATTGAGGTTGGGAACGGTGAGCCCGCTGTAGCTCAAATCGGCGCTGGTGACGGTGTGGGTAATGACTCCGGTATGGGGTGATCCCTCAACTGCCGTATCATTTACCGCTTTAGCGGTGACGGTCTGGGGGGTGGTGTCGCTTAGGGTAAGGGTGATAGAAGCGGCGAAGCCGATGCCGTCGCTGCTGAGGCGAGTCTGGTTATCGGGGGCTGCGATCGCAATTGTCACCGGAGCGCTAGGCAGGGTGTTGAGCGCAATTGTGTAGGTGTCTGTCGTCTCACCTGCTTCG
>JACVRP010000079.1 GCA_014534385.1 Cyanobacteria bacterium Co-bin13 | reverse complement strand
GGCTATGCAGATTGGCTATTGGGCCGGGCAGGTGCTGCGGGCCCAGCGCGACCAGGCTGCTCCCGTAATTCTAGGCCAAGACTCACGCAACTCCGGCGATATGCTGGCCTCGGCCCTGGCGGCAGGTCTGACCTCCGCGGGCCTGGAGGTATGGAATCTGGGCCTGTGCCCCACGGCTACCGTGGCCTATCTGACGGAGGTCTGCGGGGCGCTGGGAGGCGTCATGATTTCAGCCAGCCATAACCCGCCCGAAGACAACGGTATCAAGTTTTTTGGAGCCGAGGGCACCAAGCTCAGCAGCGAACTGCAGGCTCAGATCGAACAGGCTCTGCGCTTTGGCAGGGCTGTACCGGGAGAAGTAGCTTCGCCCTGGGGCCACTGCTACCATCGCCCCGATCTGGTAAATCGCTACGTCTCTTTTCTCCACGAACCGCTGCAGCCTGGGCTTAATTTACAGGGTATGCGGATTGTTCTGGACATGGCTTGGGGATCTGCCACTCGTCTGGCTGTGCCGGTATTTGAGGCGACGGGCGCGGAGGTAATCGGCCTTCATGGTCTGCCCGATGGCGATCGCATTAACGTCAACTGCGGCTCTACCCATTTAGAACCGTTGAAGGCAGCGGTGCAGCTTCACGGAGCCGATGTCGGCTTTGCCTTTGATGGAGATGCTGATCGGGTCATTGCTGTAGATGCCCAGGGGCGTGTGGTTGATGGTGACTACATTCTCTACTTTTGGGGCAAGCGACTAAACGAAGCCCGCAATCTGCCTGGAGGTACCATCGTCTCTACAGTGATGGCCAACCTGGGGTTTGAGCGAGCCTGGCAGGGGCTGGGCGGTCAGCTGGTGCGAACTCAGGTGGGCGATCAGTACGTCTATGCTGAGATGGTGAAGCGGGGCGCTAAGCTGGGCGGTGAACAGTCAGGCCACATCCTCTGTCACCACTACAGCCTCACTGGCGACGGCATTCTCACGGCCCTGCACCTGGCTTCCCTAGTGCGGGATCTGGGCGGCTCTCTGGCTGCCTTGGTGGATCAGAGCTTTGAGACCTACCCACAGCGGCTGCAAAATGTTCGGGTAGAGGACCGCGAACGGCGGCGGCACTGGCAGGACTGCGACCCCGTCGTGAACCTGGTGACCCAAGCAGAACAGGCTATGGGCGAACAGGGCCGGGTGCTGGTGCGCCCCTCCGGGACTGAGCCGCTGATTCGGGTAATGGTTGAGGCCGTTAACCGGGAGCTGGTGGATCTCTGGACCGATCGAATTGCGGCAGCGGTTACCCGTTATTTGGCGGTTTGATAGGCGGCCTGGTAAGAGTGCGATCGCATTCAGACCACAGGCGTTAGAACCACCAAGGTTTGCCCAAACCCTTAGAGAAACGGTTAACCGCGTCTCTAAGGGGTTGTGGGAGCTTTTAGGGCAGGCTTTAACTGGCTAATAGATTGAGCTGCCGGGGATAAGCCGGTTTGGCTGGACGGGCAGCGGTTTCTTCCTCCGCTTGGCGCTGCTCCTCTTCCAGGTAGGCCCGCAAAGACTCAAAACCCAGGTAGTTCAGCACCGCATACCCGTGCTTGCAGCAGCCCCGGCCAAAGGTTTGCCGCTGCCAATAGTAATCTTCGCAGTCGCACTCAAGGCGATCGCGCCGGCAGGAAACGAGATGACGAGACTGTGACGCCGGATTTGTCACTGTAAATTGCCCCGGATCGCGCAGCCAGTCAGTCACCTGGAGCTGGGCCGCCTCTGCCTGGCGGTGCTTAACGAAGTGCGACTTCAACTGGGCTTTGGAGATGAAGGTGGGGCGTTGTCCTTTGACGCTAACCCAGATGACCTTGAAAAATTCTCGCAGCTGCACCGGGGTTGATGGACTCAGCCCCAGCATCCGCCGAACCGCAGCGGCTGAGTAGAGCATGGTTGAGCGAGTAGCCATCGGTAATTAAAACTCTTTATATCCATTATGCCGCGTTACACGGATAATTTCCCGTGTAACGCGGTTCGGCTTACCGCCCTCATAAGCCTGCTGGTGCGGCGTTACACGGTTTTGGTGATAAACTTTCTGTCTAAAGGCAGGCAATTCTGGCGTACTCGTCAAAAGTGGCAGACCAGTGAGGCGTATGAAAGACGAATTTGAGGCCAGCGTTGAAACCCGGCTTGAAGCTGACGATTGCGATTTCAGGCCCAGCCAGCCGCGAGGAGAAGCGGGGCGGTTTGCCAGCATGTATGAGGAAAAGCGAGGGGATGCGATCGCACTTCGCCTTCCCGTCAGCCTAGACCAGGCCCTGCGGCAAGCCGTCGGCTGGCAGTCTAAAGCCGACAACGCTACCCTCAAAGCCTGGATTGAAGAAGCAATTGTTGCCAAGCTAGAGCAAGAGCAGGAAGTTCTGGGCGATCAAGGGTAGGATTGCGAAAGGGAAGGCAGAGAGTCGAAGCCGGGAGACAGACGTCACACCATTCCTCTCTTCCCCACCATTCCTCTCTCCCCCTGCTCCCATGCCCCTATTTCAATCCGCCTACACCTACGCTCTGGAAAACCTAGATCGCGTCACAATGGCTTTTCAGCAGCACCTGGGGTTGGTCCTGTTGCCGCTGGTGGTGGGGCTGGTGGTGGGGCTGCCGCTGGGCCTTTGGAGCGCTCGCTCCCAGGTGGTCTCAACGGTGATGATCAACGGCTTCAATGCCCTGCGGGTAATTCCCAGTCTGGCGGTCCTGTTTTTAGCCATTCCCTACTTTGGTTTGAGCTTTTGGTCAGCCGTGCTGGCCCTGACGCTGCTGGTCATGCCGCCCATTTTGATCAGTACGGATGTTGCCTTTCGCACCATTGATCCGGCCATTCGAGAAGCGGCCACAGGAATGGGTATGCCCGCCGCTGACATTTTGCGCCAGGTAGAAATCCCGCTAGCGCTACCGGTTGTCATTGCCGGCATCAAGACGGCCACCGTTGAGGTGATCGCCAGCGCGACTCTGGCCGCTTTTGTCGGCGCAGGCGGACTGGGAACCTTTGTGGTGTTAGGCTTTGCGGCTTACGATCCGGCCATCCTACTGATTGGTGCTGTGCCCGTAGCGCTGCTGGCCCTGGTTGCCGAAATCAGTTTGAGTGCTCTACAGAGAGCTGTTCAGCCGCCAGCGGCATAAGCGGTTTATGGCTCACACCCCTGGCTAAGCTAGACGCGAGAACAATGAGACCTGTTCTCTGGTTCCCTATCTCCCCGTCCCCGCGTCTCCCTGTCCCCACGTCCTCTAGCGGCCCCAAAAGCCCTCTAGGGCGATAGATACGTATACCGGCTCATGCTGTGCTCATAGTGCTGTAGCAGCAGCTGAGACTCTTGCAGAGTAATTCTGCGGTCTTGGAGAGCCTGCTCGGTGCGGCGACGGATGTTCTCGATCAGGTCTTCGGAGTCGTACTGCACATAGCTCAGTACTTCCTTCATCGTATCGCCTTTGACCACGTGCTCGATCTGGTACCCCTTGGGCGTGAGGTGAATGTGAACAGTGTTGGTGTCACCAAACAGATTGTGCAGGCTGCCCATAATTTCCTGGTAGGCTCCACCCAGAAACAGGCCCAGGTAATAGGGTTCTTCCGGCTTGAGCGGGTGCAGCTCCATCACATGCTTAACGTCGCGCAGGTCGATGAACTGGTCGATTTTGCCGTCGCTGTCGCAGGTTAGATCGGCCAGGGTACCGCGACAGGTGGGTTCTTCGTTGAGGCGGTGAATGGGCATGATCGGAAACAGCTGATCAATGGCCCAGGTATCGGGCACCGACTGAAAAACAGACAGGTTGATGTAGTAGATCGAGGCCATCATTCTGTCTAGATCTTCTAGATCATCGGGCACGTACTCCTCGTTGCGGACGATGCTTTGGATCTTGCGGCAGCAGGCCCAAAACAGGCGCTCTATCCGAGCCCGGTCGGTCAGGCTGAGGTAGCCAAAGTTAAATAGGCTAATGGCCTCGTCCTTGAACTGAATAGCGTCGTTGTAGGCCTCCTGGTAGTTGTGCAGATGAATTCCCAGGTAGGTTTCGTACAGCTCCTGGACGATGGCGTGTTCGTCTTCACCCGGCGGTTCAATGGTGTCTTCAGCAGGAACGTTGCTGGTGCCCAGAACATCAAAGACAAGAACGGACTGGTGCGATGCGATCGCACGGCCACTCTCGCTAATGAGCGTTGGTACCGGCAGCTCGCGAGCTTTACAGGCTTCTTTTACCTCAGCGACCACGTCATTAGCGTAGTTTTGGGTGCTGTAGTTTTTGGAAGCGTAGAAGTTGGTCTTAGAGCCGTCGTAGTCTACCCCCAGACCGCCACCGACATCCAGGTACTGCATGTTGGCCCCCAAGGAAGCCAGCTCTACGTAAACCTGACAGGCCTCTCTCAGGGCGTCTTTAACCACGCTAATGGCAGAAATTTGAGAACCAATATGAAAATGCAGCAGCTGCAGGCAGTCCAGCATTTCTGCCTGCTTTAGCCGCTCCACTACGCCGAGAATTTCTGGAATAGACAGCCCAAACTTAGCCCGGTCTCCGGCGGATCCGCCCCAGCGTCCGACGCCTTTGTTGCTGAGTTTGGCCCGCACCCCTAAAATAGGCCGAATGCCCAAATTGCGGCTGGCCTCAATCGCCAGCTCCACCTCTTCTACCTGCTCCAGAACGATGATTGGCACCTGCCCAATGCGCTGGCCCAGCATGGCGGTTTCAATGTATTCCCGGTCTTTATAGCCATTGCAAACCAGGAGAGAACCCGGTGTGCTCAAGGTGGCTAGCGCAATCAGCAGCTCTGCCTTAGACCCGGCTTCTAGGCCAAACTGGTGGGGCTTACCGAAGCGCACCAGGTCTTCCACCAAATGCCGCTGTTGGTTGCACTTGACCGGAAATACGCCCCGGTAAACCCCGTCGTAGCTATAGCGGGCTATGGCTTTGGCAAAACAGGCATTCAGGCGCTCGATCCGGTCCTCCAAAATATCCGAGAACCGAATTAGGATTGGCAGGCTGAGGTTGCGCTGCTTGAGCGATTCGACCAGCTTAAATAGGTCGAGAGATCCGCCCCGGTCAGCCTGGGGGGATACTGTGACATGCCCTGCTGCATTGATCGAAAAGTAGGGGTCGCCCCAGCCCTGGATCCGGTACAGCTCTTCGCTATTTTCAATCGTCCACTTCTGCGGCTTGGGGGCAGGGCTAGAGGGCGTTTCTGAGGAGTCTAGGGCTACCTGTTTAGAACGCTTTTCCCGCCTAAGCCGTTGTTGAGTTGCGTCCATAGTGCCCATGTCCTCCTAATTTCAAGGTGCATCGCCAGAGCAGGCAGGTTAGCAAATCCGCTGCTGTAGTGCGCTCAAATTGTAACAAAGTGCAACTGATGCCGGGAGGGGCTAAGGATAGGAGTTTGGTGATAGGAGGGAAGAGTTGGGATGAGAAGCGCTACGCAGTCTTTCTATCAGCCTTTTAGGACGTTGTGATCAGGCGCAGGATTTTCATCTGCCGCCGCCTGGCCCAACGGGGGGTGGTAAAACGCCTTCAGCGTATCTAGAAAAGCAAAGACGGCAGGCGGCTGCAGGGCATCGGCCAAAACAATCGCGCCAATGATGCGCGCCAGCGGGTTGGGCAGGCTGGCAATCTGAACCCCCTCAGGAATGGGCTCGGCGGCCAGGCGGGCCATAATGGAAGCGCCCAGCCCGCTTCTGACCATGCCCAAAATCGTAGAGTCTTCCTTGACGATGTAGGCGGGCTCAAGGTGCTGGCCGTGGCGGGCCAGGTGACGCTCAATATATTCGCGGTCGCCGTCGTAGTTGGGGCCCAAGATCAGGGGGTAATTGGCCAGATCTTTCCAGGTGAAGGGGTGGGGGGGTGGCTGTTGGGAGGGCGGCAGCAGAATGATATAGCGATCGTGCAGTACTTCCCAGGTTTCAAAGCCAGGGCTGGTGGGCAGGTAGGTGAAGCCGATGTCGGCTCGGCCCTGGCGCAGGTCATCTTCAGCCTGGTTGTAGTGCTGATACTCCTCAATGGCGACGCTGATGCCGGGGTATTTCTGCCGAAAGTGCTGAATGACTTCCGGCAGAATGTGAGTGGCGACGCTGCGAAAGGCCGCAATTCTCACCTGCCCGCTGCCCAGCCCCTTTGAGAGATGGGCCTTGCGGCCAATGTTATCGAGGGACCGCATAATCTGACGGGCATCTTCTGTAATCTGCTCGCCAATGGGCGTGAGGACTGCGCCCTGCCGTCCTCGGCTCAGGAGAATTACGCCCAGCTCTTCCTCCAGGGTTGCGATCGCATGGCTCACCGCCGACTGCGACAGGTCCATCTGCAGCGCGGCATCGCTAAAAGAGCCGGTGTCGGCAATGGCCACCAGCGCCCGCAGCTGCGACAGCTTCATTCGATGGGGATATCCCTCGACCATGTAGCTTCTCCTGAACCCCACCCAGGCAGGGGTGGTGGGGACTACTTTGACACCCTAATCATGCCCATGCTGCATATTAGCCCCACCCTTTGAGTCCTGAAGGCTACCTTCCTAATTTCCTTAGCCTTGGTCTCGCTGCAGGGGCATCTGAAGCAGCCAGAAAAATCGCCGCAGACATTTCGAGAAAGATTCCCCAGAAAATTTTATGGCTGCTTTGAAGAATTCCTATCGCTCAGTTGGGCCAATGCCTTGGCGCAGGTTCCGCCTTAGGCAATAGTGTGAGGAGAGATCTCAGCGAGAGGTGCCATGACAGCCCAGCCGAAAATTATCGTTCTTGATGACGATCCAACCGGATCTCAGACCGTCCACGGCTGCCTGCTGCTTATGCAGTGGGATGTGGAGACTTTGCGGTTGGGCCTGCAAGACAGTTCACCGATCTTTTTTGTCCTCACCAATACCCGCGCCCGTACTCCAGAGCAGGCGGACCAGGTGACGCGAGAGGTGTGCCGCAATCTCAAGACAGCCCTAGCGCTAGAAAAAATTCAAGAATTTCTGGTGGTCAGCCGCTCGGATTCGACCTTGCGGGGGCACTACCCAGTCGAGACCGATGCGATCGCAGCCGAACTGGGCCCCTTCGACGCCCACTTTCTAATTCCTGCCTTCTTTGAAGGCGGCCGGATCACCCGAGACAGCACCCACTATCTGATCGTCGATGGGGTACCTACACCCGTCCACGAGACCGAATTTGCCAAAGATTCTGTCTTTGGCTACCGCTACAGCTATCTGCCCGACTACGCCGAGGAAAAGACCCAGGGCCGCATTAAAGCCCACGAGGTAGAGCGGTTTTTGCTAGCTGATATCCGGGCCGGTTCCCTAGATCGACTGCTGCAGCTCCAGGGCAACCTTTGCTGCGCAGTCGATGGCGAAACCCAAGCCGATCTCGACCAGTTTGCCCAGGATGTTTTGACCGCTGCCGCCCAGGGCAAACGCTTTTTGTTTCGCAGCGCTGCCAGCATTCTCACAGCCCTGGCTGCCCTGCCACCTCAGCCGGTGGATGCCGACCACATGCGCACCTACGTGCGGGCAGGCCAACCGGGAGCGGTCATCGTCGGATCCCACGTCAGGAAAACTACCCAGCAGCTAACTGAGCTGCTTCAAGAGCCTGGCATCGTCGGTCTTGAGGTGGCCATCGAAAAGCTGCGAGATGAAGACCCAGAGGCCCAGCACGCCCTGCTGCAGAGCGTACTTGAGCAGGTCCAGACCATTCACGCCACAGGCAAAACGCCCGCCATCTATACCAGCCGAGAGGAGCTAGCCTTCAACTCCATCCAGGCGCGACTGGACTTTGGTGTGCGGGTATCGGCCCTGCTCATGGAGATTGTGCAAGGTCTGCCCCAGGACGTCGGCTTTCTGATCAGCAAGGGCGGCATTACCTCAAACGACACCCTCAGCACCGGACTGGCCCTGAGAACCGCCCGCCTGCTAGGCCAAATTCTGCCCGGCGTTTCCATCGTGCGAACTCCAGAGAGCCACCCCCAGTTTCCCAACCTGCCCGTTGTGCTCTTCCCCGGTAACGTCGGTGACGAGCAGGCTCTGGCAACGGTCTATCGTCGTTTGGCAGCAGGCTAACGCGGAGGCAGGGGGATGCGGAGACGCGGAGAGGTTGAAGATGCTGGCTGCTATAGGTACGTAGACAGAGCCTAGAAACGAGAGACTATCTCCCCCATCTTTTCCCCGCGTCTCCCCGTCTCCCCTGCCTCTAATTTGAAGCCCCAGCCCTATCTACCCGCAGATCCTCGATCAGCTTCGCTAGATGATCGCTGTTGGCGTGGTACACCTCGTTGCAGAAGTGGCAGGTAGCCTCTGCCCCATCATCCTTTTCGATCATGTCCTGCAGCTCAGCTTCGCCTAGCAGCTTTAGCGCCCCCAGCATCCGGTCAAAGGTGCAGGGACAGTGGAACCGGACGAGCTGGGTCTCTGGCAGAATCTCCAGGCCCATGTCGCCGACCAAATCTTCAAAGATTTGGGGCAGGGTTTTGTTAGCTCTAAGGAGGGGCGTAAAGCCGCTTAACGTAGCAATCCGAGACTCTAGTCTGGCGACCATCTCTTCATCCTCGGCGGCCCTGGGGAGAATCTGCAGCAGCAGCCCGCCCGAAGCTTCTACTCCATTGGCTCCTACAAACACGCCTAGAATCAGCGCCGAAGGGGTTTGCTCAGAGTTCACCAGATACTGGGTCAGGTCGTCTCCAATCTCACCCGAAACGAGCTCTACGGTGCTGGAGTAGGGATAGCCATAGCCAACATCTCGCACTACGTAGACATACCCTTGATGACCAACGGCACCGCCTACGTCGAGTTTGCCAATGGCATTGGGGGGCAGCTCCACCGTTGGGTTGTCCACGTAGCCCCGCACGGTACCATCGACCCCGGCATCAACCAAAATGCCGCCCAAGGGACCGTCACCCCGAACGCGAATGTTGACTCGGGCTTGCGATCGCTTCATGCTGGAGGCTAGCAACAGCCCGGCTGACATTGTCCGACCCAAGGCCGCCGTTGCCACGTAGGAGAGTCCGTGACGCTGCCGAGCCATTTCGACTGCCCGGGTAGTGATCACGCCAACAACCCGGATGCCGCCCTCTGCGGCTGTTGCTCGGATAAGTTGATCTGCCATGCCAGCGCCCTAAAACTTCTTAACACTTTACCTATTGCCTATTGTAGAAGGTGGAATGGCCGGTCAGGCGGATTCCTCCCGGCCGATCCCCATTGGCTGATCCCTTTGGCATACTGGGAAATGGTCTGTCAACGGTCACCGACGCCATGCTAGGCACTTTTCAGCACAGCAGCCTGCGAATCGAAGTAGATGCCGCCGCATCTGACATCCAAGAAAGCTTAATTACGCCTAGTCAGTTTAAGCGCTGGCTGTGGCCCCAGCGGTTTACAGAAGGCTTGCCCAATGCCTTAACTCTAGGGCAGATCTTTAAAAGCTACGTAGGACCGGTCGAAATTCAGCACGAGATCAAGGACATCAGCGACACTCCTCTGCATCTGCTGCTGTCCGGTGGGATAGACGGATTTCACGAGTGGCACTGGGGCGATGGCTGGGTTCAGACGCGATTAGAGGGCGTTTCCATGCTGCCCCTAAACCTGGCCCAAAGTCTTAACCTGTGGCGGTTGAAGCAGTTTTTGAGCCAGCCCGAGAAGGGCTAAGCCGAGTGTGAACCAGGGCCGGCCTCAATGAGCCTGGCCCCTCACAGTTCGTCGCTCTGCAGCCTGGATTTAATTACCATGACCGAACAGTGGGCATCCTCTAGCACCTGGCTGCTAACGGATCCCTGCAAAATTCGGTTGAGCCCTGTCAACCCTCGATTGCCCAAAATAATCAGATCAGCTTCGTAGATATTCGCTAGGCGCACAATCTCTTCGGCTGGATCGCCCAAAGCTACTTCAATCCGGGTTGGGACAGCGGGCAGGTCTGCTTGGTGACTGCGCAGATCTTCTTCGATTTGCTGTTGGGTAATTTCTGCCGGAGCTGAGCCAGGCAGGGTAGCATCCCGGCTGGGTATGTCCTCCGAAGGCAGCATGATGTGGGACAAAATCAGCGTTGCTTCTGGGTGCCAACGGAGCTGGTTGATGGCCTCCATGAGATCACTTGCCAGCTTGGGTTCATTCAGCGCTACCAGAATCGTCTTGAACACAAATTTCTCAAGAAGGTCAGTTCGGGTGACTGATCAAGTCAACAGACTCAACCAGGTACCGATATTGTACGACTATCTATCCGGGTAGGGGGGATTGTGCTCGGCAGATTGTCTTAATTCTTACCCAATTCCTCGTAAAAACACTGAGGCTATGAATACCCGACGGCAGATCACCCCTCAGAGTCTGGGCCTTGTAAGGGGGGACGGTTGGTAGATCCCTGGGGATTACTCTGGGTTCGCAGCCGCACTGACTCACCGTGGGAGGGCAAACCTTCGGCTCTGGTAAGCACTGCGATCGCATCTGATACCTTTTGCAGCGCCGTTTGAGAGTATTGAATCAGGCTGGAGTGCTTCATAAAGGTTTCGGTGCCCAAAGCGGAGGCATAGCGGGCCGCGCCGGAGGTGGGTAGAGTGTGGTTGGGGCCTGCCAGGTAATCTCCCACTGCCTCAGGCGTCGCATGGCCCAGGAAAATGGCTCCAGCGTGGCGAATGTGCTCCAGCAAATCCCAGGGTTCTGCCACCTCTAGCTCCAGGTGCTCGGGGGCAAACTCGTTGGATAGCAGAGCCGCTGTTTGCAGCGAATCGACGACAACCGCCACGCTGTAGTTGGCAATAGCCTTCTCGGTAAGGGTTTGGCGCGGGTGCCCTACGAGCTGGCGACCCACCTCTTGCGCCACCTTTTCTGCCAGGGCCGCATCAGGCGTAATCAAAATGGCAGCT
>JACVRP010000178.1 GCA_014534385.1 Cyanobacteria bacterium Co-bin13 | reverse complement strand
AGAAACGTTTCGTTGCCACCAACCGCTGAAACCCTTGCTCCCACGTTGCCTAGTTGCCGCCTCATGCAAACACTCCTAAATGGAGTTTCAGGGGTCGTAGGCTGATCTTTCTTTGACTAAGGGCGGCAAAGGTCTGCCGAAATAGTCATGGCAAACGGCAAAGGTTTGCCGGATTAGGGTAGGTTAGGCGGCAGACCTTTGCCGGATCGACGTCTAAAATCCTTATGTAGCAGAGTCTTTAGAGCGCTACAAACTAATTAGTTTTAAAAACAGTTTTAAAACAACAAACAGAGGTTGTTGATGGACCAGGGAGCAGAGGAGCCAGGGGGTGGTTTGGTTGAGGGTATTTTACTCCAGCTCGCCAAATTATACGGTCTGCTAAGCTTAAGCGATAGAAGTAGAAGCTTATTGCATGCAGCAGATAGGTATTTTGAGAGAATGAATGCAGGAAGTTAATCAGTAAAGTTGAGCAGTTACAATTGACAATATGTCTAAAAATATAGCCTTAATAGATACAGAGCGAGCAGCAGTAAACGCTGAGCATTTGTCTGGCATGCTGCCGCTGCTGCTATCCCCTCATCGGTGCTGCCACAGAGAGCAGTGGTAGGTGCAAGGGGTGCTTCTATGGTGCTCGGAGCAGTAGGCGCTGATGTCATTGAGGGAAACAACTTTCCAGTGCAGGCATTCACTACATCGCCCTGTAGACTGCCGGCTGGCGTTAACGCGGTCGAGTTCGCGCTGATTGAACTCGTACCGGGTTTCCTTGCGCTCGCGCCTGTCTCTCATCAGCTTCCCTCTGCAGATGAGATCCACCCTAGCAGCAGGGAACTGCCCCAAGGAATTTCTAAAGAATGGTCAGTCGTGGATGAGTGGAGTGAGATCGCAAATGTCACCCCCAGCTAATCTCTTCAAACCGCTTTGGGTTCAACTTGGTATACCGAACCGCGTGCTCAATGTTCCTATGCCCCAGCCAGTCCTGAATAAGCCGGGTATCTAGTCCCTGGTTTGCCAGATGATAACCACAAGCGTGGCGCAGCATGTGCGCGTGAACTGGCAAAGGCAACTCAGCTATCTCACCACACCGCTCCACAATCCTTGAGATCGCAGCCCGGGTGAGATTGCCACCGCGCTCATTTGGAAACAGATACTGGCTGCCCGGGTAAGCCTGCCGCAGCTGCCCCAAGGCCTCTACCTCATCATCCTTAAGGGGGTGCTGGCCAGACTTCGAGCCCTTAAGCCGGTGGATCATGATGCGCCGCTCTGCCAGCATGATCGCATCCCACCGCAGACCTGCCGCATCAATTAGCCTCAGCCCATGGCGAAACATGAGCAGCAGCAGCGCCTTGTCTCTAATCGGGTGACGACTGGGCCGCAGCTCTGCCGCATCAATTAGCCGATTCACCTCATCGAGAGTGAGGTACTCCCGGCTGCGATACTCACTATTCAGTTTCCGCCGAACCGGCAGGTTTAAATTCTCGGGCCGACGCTGATACCCCCTCAAGCGGGTTCCTCCGGCTAACTGTTCGCATTATAGGTCAACTGCAAACAGTAGGAATGCCTGAAAGTATTGGAATCTCGTTAACTACGCCACATGAGCTTGATCTGGTAATCCTTAATGGGAATGATTCGCAGGCAAAGCTAACAAGGTAATAATCATGAGACTGTATAGACTAGTTATGAGAGTGGGCGGTACAATGCCTCAGCTCAATCTGATATTTCGGATCCTAGCTAACTGGAACGATGAATTGGCAAAGCTCGCTGGAAGGGCTGGGCGAGCGGTCAGCCTGTTGAGGCAGGATGCGACCGCAGCCTACTTTGGGCCTTCATGGGCTGATATGAGGCAACCTCTTATAGAGACAAAAGAGGTTTGACATGAGTACGGGCAGATCCGGTGTATTTGGAAGGGTTGTGATGGACATAGTTGGCATGACTGTTGCTGACTAGCTTTTTCTGTGGCCCGTTCGATGGCTCTACCCCTTTCGTTATTCATAAAGTTGTAGGATTACTTAGTCACGCCTGCTTGCCTGCTGCCTCCCATTGCTGCCGTTTCATTGGTCTGACGGTTGATACGATTGGACAGAGTACTCAAACGTCAGGCGGGCTTCATGGTTGCCTCTCCCTACCTAAAGTTTCTGGCTAGAGCTTCGGCTGCCTCAGTTGGCTCAATCTCAGCCTTCATCCTACTAAGTAGTCCTGCCATCGCTCAGGGTGCGGTTTGCCCACTCTCTCCGTCAGAGTCTACCGTCGATCTAGAAAACATTTCCTCCGCTGCAGACCTGACAGCCTGCGGCGTCGAGGCCGTACCGACTCTACTAGCTGCGTTAAGGCACCCAGACTGGCAGCAGCGGGCGGTAGCAGCCTACCTGTTGGGACAACTCGGCCCTGAAGCTGCCTCAACCGTTCCTGCCCTAGTAGGCGGAGTTGATAGCCTGGGTGTCTTGCAAGATGACCACCCCACAGTACGTTTTGCCGCCGTCAAAGCGCTGGGACAAATTGGCTCGGTGGCTGCAGTAGATGCTCTGGTCAATACCCTAAACGACTCCGATGAAAGCGTGCGGGCCAGAACAATTTTGGCGCTAATCCAGATGGGAGTAGACGCCCGCTCTGGCTTTCCCCAGTTGTTTGAGGTACTCGACAGGCGGGGGATTGTCTACAACTTCTCCCCTAACGATTCTGGCTCATCGGTTGAGTTTCAGGTGGCTGGGCTGAAAACGGTGTTAGAGGACGGCAACTGGTCTATTCGCAATTACGCCGCTGAAGCGTTGGTTCAGTTGGGCAAAGACCAAGCCGATATATTGCCGAAACTCTCTGTCAATAACAGCTATCCCAGCGGATTATTCAAGGGCTTAAGCCATGTGATTTTTCAGCGAATTGGCCCACCAACCCTGATTGAAGCGCTCCAGTCACCCAACACAGATACCCGCAGAACTGCAGCTCAAAAGCTAGGAGAACTGGGTGTGACTGCTGCAGTGCCGCATCTATTAATCCTACTAGACGATCCAGACGAGTCTGTGCGTATAGCCGGGATCGAAGCTTTGGGGCAGGTAGGTGCTGCCACGGCTTTACCTGCCTTAATTGAGCAGATGGAGGCAGGCTCTACCGATATTCGTGAGGCGACGGCAATCGCCCTAGGGCGCATCAACAGCACCGCCTCTAGTCCTGAAGGAGTGGCAGCGCTTACGGCGGCATTACCGACTGATATCGGCTATAGTGCCGCCCAATCCCTGGGGAGACTGGGCTTAGAAGCTGCTGTTCCGGCCCTGGCCGAAATTGTGCAGGAGAGTAATATCAACCTTTGCCGTCCTGCCGCCTTGGCTCTGGGACAAATCGGATCTCCGGCCGCTGTGTCGGTTTTGACAGAGGCAATACAGCAAGAAGACTGGGTGTTGCGCAGCTGCGCCCTCCGGGCACTGGGTCAAATACCCCTTGCTGAATCATCTGAAGCGTTAACTCAAGCTAGACGAGAAAGCATCCCACTGCTAATTGAGGCACTACAGCAGACCTGGGAGCAGAATCCAGGATCAACCTACCGGGGCAATGTGTTTAGCATTGAGATTCGCATGGCAGCTGCTAGCGCCCTAGCGCTGGTTGACACCGATGTCATTCCTGCGCTGATCGAGGCGGTTCCCTCCGAAATCGGTGTTCCTATCTTCGTTGAGATACTGCAAAACACTAGCGCCATGGGTACTCCACTGCCGCGCGCGACCTATCGAGACTACCGCGTATATATTGGGCCAGCAGACGACAGATTGGTTGCGATCGCAAACGCTTACCTACGGGCTGCTGGCCCAGCGCTGGCCCCTACCGTAACCGCTGCCCTCAACCCTGATTGGGACTTAGAAGATCTCGGTCCAGCCGTGCTGCTGGCTGCCTATGTCGCCGATGAGGCGACCTTGGCAGCTCTGGTGAATCTGCTTGATCATCGAGACAGCGAGGTACGCCGGTCGGCTGCCGCTGCTTTGGGCCAATGGCAAGTAGCGTCATCTGTGCCGGTGGTGATTCCCTTGCTACAGGATCCTGATTGGCGAACTGCCGCGCAGGCAGCCCAAACGCTGGGTCAGCTTGGCTCCGAAGCAGCACTGCCCGCCCTGATGGAGGCCCTGCACCACAGAGACTTTCGGGTGCGAGTCGATGCGGCGGCGGCCCTGGGTCAGCTTGGCTCCGAAGCAGCACTGCCCGCCCTAGTCCAGGCTCTGCAGGATGAGGATTGGGAAGTGCGGCGCAATGCGGTAACTGCCCTAGGGCAAATCGGTACCGCTGCGTCTGTTCCGCTCCTGATCACCGCTTTGGAAGATTCCCACTTCTATGTCAGCTATGCTGCGACGGAAGCGTTGGGGCACACTGGTTCCAACGCCGTACCGGCCCTGCTAACAGTGCTGGCCCAAGAACCTCTGCCACTAGGGGTGCAGACCGCCCTACAGGACTATAGGGTGCAGCGTCGTCGAGCGGCAGCCTTTGCCTTGGTCCGCATGGGTGGCCACCTCAGCTCAGCTTCCAAGGCAGCAGTGCTAGAGGGCCTTCAGGAACTAGCGTTTGACCCCCAGGAGCATTCCGAAGTGCGGCGCATGGCAGCTACGGCCCTGGCTCAGTTCGGCGTCAGCATACCATCTGGCAACCCAGTGATGAGCCCGCAGTTACTGAACTGTGAGGGTGTTGATCCCGACATCCATCTCTATGCCGGACAGTGTGTCTACGAAGATGTTTTCCAGGGTGGCGATGGCCTTTATGAAATTTACGAATCCCTGCGTAAACTGCTGAGGCGGCGATGATGCTTAGGGGCTGCTCTAAAATTGCCTTACGCTGAAGTGCCTTGCCCAGTTCGATTGATTTACTAAACGCCCATTCCGGTCATGACTCGAAGCTATGCACGCCAATCCCTTCGAGGTCGTTCCTTTAAGGGGCAAGATCTGCGCCAGGTCGATTTTAGCGAGGCCGATATTCGCGGGGCGAACTTTAGCGACGCGGTGCTTACAGGGGCGAATTTTACCGGAGTCAGGGCCGAACTGCCGCCTCTCGTGGTGCTGGCACTGGGGGCTGTGCTGCTACTGCTGCTGGTCCTAGATGGATTCATCGTGGCTTACGGCAGTGCCTTTGCTGCCTTTGTCACCAGTCTTTTGAATACCCCAGCTGCAGCGGGACAGCAGGCACTCCCGATAGCCGCGCTGCTGACGCTGACAGCTTTTGTCTGGGTAACGCTGCGTCGAGGGCTAGGGGCAGCACTGGGGGCGTTTGCGATCGCAACCTCAGCTGCCGTTGCCCTGGTCTCTGCTCTGGGCACTGGAGATCTGATTGCTGCCCTGCTGGTCACGGCGATGGCCCTTGCCGGAATGATCGCCGCTGTCATTGTGGGAGCAGTCATGCTGGCAATGCTGCTGGGGCTGGTGCCGCATCGGGGAGTGGGGCTTGTAATCTCAGGGTTGGCCTTTGCCGTAGGGGCACTTCCTGGCGGAATGGAAGGGGTGCAGGGCGCACCGCCAGAGGCCGTTGGCAATGCCCTCGTAATTACAGCCATAACCACCCTAGGGCTGTCTGCTCTGATGGGCTACATTGGCCTCTGCACTCAGGGGAACGATCCTAGATACAGACTCATTAGCCCCCTCGTAATCTCCCTTAGCAGCCGTTGGGGCACCTGCTTTCGAGGTGCAGATCTCAGCGATGCCGACTTTAGCCAGGCCAAGCTGACCCACAGTGACTTTCGCCGCGCCAACCTCAGCCGTACCCGCTGGGCCAGCGCCACTGGACTATCCCAGGCCCGTGTTGAACACACCTATTTGGCAGACCCCCAAATTTGCCGATTGGTGACAACGCAGAATGGCCAGAGCCAAACCTTTGATGGCAAGGATCTCCGCCAGGTGAACTTGCAAGGAGCCCGTCTAGCCGACGCCAGCTTCATCGGCGCTGACTTAAGCGAGGCCAATCTGGCCCAGGCCGACCTGTCTCGCGCCAAGCTGGTGCGGGCTCAACTCTACCGCGCCAACCTGAGCACCGCCTGCTTTACTGGAGCCTACATCCAGGACTGGGGTATCTCCACCGAAACCGATCTAGACCAGGTCGTTTGTGACTACATCTACATGCGCCTGCCCAGCCGCGACGACCCCGACCCCTGCCGCAAGCCCGACAACCGGGCTGAAGTCTTTCAGTCGGGTGATTTTGCCGACTTTATTGCCCCTATCCTCAAGACCTTAGATCTTTACCAGCAGCAGCATGTTGACCCGCGCAGCGTAGCTAAAACCTACAAGACCATCGACCTGTTTCACCACGCAGGGCTTGATCCCGGCGCGGCTGCCCTGGCCCTGCAGCAGCTTGCCGCCCAGCACCCAGAGGCTGGTATTGAAGTGCTAACCCTAGAGGGCCGAGGCCAGGACAAGATTCGGCTACAGGCGCGGGTAAGCACCCAGGCCGATCGCTCTCAGCTCAGCGCTCAGTACTTTGAGCACTACCGCCAGTTTAAAGCCCTACCCTACCCTGACCTGCAAGCGCTGCTAGCCGGTATTGCCGAAAAAGATAGCCAGATCCACCGCCTGGGAGCCATGCTAGAGGCTGCCATTCAGCAACCTCGCTTTTACGTCGAAACCTATCAAAATCAAGGAGAATTCATCGTGTCACAAAGCAAGGGAAATATCCGAATTGGTGATGTGCAGGGCAACATCAGTGGCCTAGCTGCTGCCGGAGACAGCCAGACCATCACCGGCTCCGCTCTAGGTGATATCAGCGGCAGCGTTACAACGCTCATTAGTCAGCTGCCCGAAACCTCTGATGAACAGGCCCAAATTAAAACGCTGCTTACCCAGCTTCAAAATGTCATTGAGTCCGAGCCGACCCTCGCAGAGGAGGACAAAGCCGAGGCCCTTGAGCAGGTCAAAACCCTAGCTGAGGCCAGCCACAGGCCCCAAGATGGCCCTCTGAAAAAGGCGGCCAAAACTGCCCTCAAAATTCTTAAGGGCACTGCTGCTGCCCTGCCGGATGCAACAGCATTGATAGAGGGCTTTAACAAGCTACTGCCTGCGATCGCAACCTTATTGTCTTTAGTCTAAAGTCCATATGCATTGGGTTAAGGCCAGAGATAGCACAAGCGGCATGTCGAAGCATAGGTGAAGAATTTTCGTCTAAATCATTCGCCAGCTAGAACACCCGCTGGTACTGCCTCTGAAGCCTTCTGCGGTTGAGCTGCATTAGCCGATCGCACGCCAGTTCATAAGACTCATACACCTCCTCCCGCAGTCGACGCCTTCCCACCCTGAGCCCGCCCCACTCAGAGCTCACCAGCCATCGGCCAAAGAGATCCTGCTCCAACCTACAGATGTAGTAGCGCGCCCCCCGCTGCCACCGGTGCGTCTGCCATAGCTCCATTTGATACGTCGGCAAAACCTCAGTGGCCATAGCACTAAAGCTCCAGATCATAAATCTGAGCAATCTCTTCTGCCTGAATGCCCAGGTAGTCTAGCGTCTGCTGCTGCGTTGCATGCCCGAATGCCTCCATCAGCAGCGGCACCGCCGTCCCCCGCTCCAGCCGCTGCCAGTAGCCCCAAGTCTTACGT
>JACVRP010000404.1 GCA_014534385.1 Cyanobacteria bacterium Co-bin13 | reverse complement strand
GATCAGATGATGTCTGTTCAGGATGTGCTAGACATTCTGGCCATTCCCCTATTGGGCGTTATCCCCGACGATGAGCGCGTCATTGTCTCATCCAACCGGGGCGAGCCGCTGGTGCTGGATCAAAAGCTTTCCCTGGCGGGAATTGCCTTCTCCAACGTAGCGCGGCGACTGCAGGGAGAAAAGGTTCCCTTTATGGACCTGTCGGCTCCCCACGACGACCTATTCTCCCGCCTGCGGCGTCTGCTAAGAGGCTAGCGGCTTGCCTGCAGCTTTTTAGTTGCTCCGGTGTACCTCATTTCCTGTGTCACCCTCCATGCTCAGTGAACTCCTCGATCGACTCTTTAATCGCACGCCTCGCCCGCTGACTAGCCGGGAGGAAGTGAAGCAGCGGCTCCAGTTTGTCTTGGCCCACGACCGAGCTGACCTCACGCCTGAAACGGTCGAAAAGATGCGCCAGGAGATCTTGGAGGTGGTGTCGCGCTATGTAGAACTCGACCAGGAGGGCCTGGAGTTTACCCTGGAGAGCGACCAGCGAGTAACGGCTTTGATTGCTAACCTGCCGATTCGCCGCATCCGGGCTGAACCCGCCGCTAACGTTGAAAGTGCTGTCTCTAACGTTGAAAGCGCTGTCTCTAACAATGACTAGCGTCTCCGCCTCTCCAAATCCAGAATCGATCTCAGATCCGGCCTTAGGCACATTAACTCAGGCTGTGTCTGTCCTGGGGATCGACAAAATTCAGCGCCACGTGTTTATTTGCGCCGATCAAACCGTGCCCAAGTGCTGCGATAAAGCAGCCAGTCTGGAAGCCTGGGACTACCTGAAAAAACGCCTCAAAGCGCTGAAGCTAGATGCGCCTACGGCAGATCGCCCTGCCATTGTCTTTCGCACCAAGGCCAACTGCCTGCGGGTTTGCCAGCAGGGGCCGATCATAGTGGTCTATCCCGAGGGCATTTGGTATCACAGCACGACGCCAGATGTCATTGAGCGCATTATCCAGGAACACCTGATTGGCGGCCAGATCGTGCAGGATTACCTGCTGTGGGCGAGTCCTCCCGCCGCCCTAGAGGCGCTTGAGTAGAGACCTAGCATGCAATAGCGTTCGGTAGATCGTAGGATGGGCAAAGCGAAGCGTGCCCATCATTCTGGTAGGTACCTTTGGATAGGCGGGGTTGATGGGCACGGGCTATGCCCTTTGCCCATCCTAAGTATCTGGCCCTTTAAACCAGCCGATCGTAGGATGGGCAAAGCAAAGCGTGCCCATCATTCAGGCAGGTACTTCTGAATGGGCGGGGTTGATGGGCACGGGCTGTGCCCTTTGCCCATCCTACGGAATCCCAATGCTTTAGACTTGCCGTGCTACCAATAACTGGCCCTTAGACTAGGGCACCGCCGCAGCTAGAGCCGCTGCCAGCGGTGCAGCCGTAGCAGTAGGGACGGGTCTGGATTTCCTCCAGAACATCGAGAGATCCTGCTTCTAGCAGGTGGGCTACGGTCAGCGCTGTGCCGTTGGGCATCTTAGAGGCGAGGTGCTCCATCTGGTTGAAGTCGCAGTCGTAGATGTTGCCCAGGTAATCGATGGAGAGCTGGTTTCGGCACATCAGGTTGGCAACGGTGCCGCCATTGTGATTGGCCTCTAGAAACTGAACATACGGCCAGTAGAGCGACTTGGCCGCCAGGTACTGTTTAACCCGACCAATCGGCAGGTTGGTAATGGTAAACAGGTGGTTAAAGACAATACCAAAGTGGTCTTCCAGGTAGGCTTTGTAGTCCTGCTGGAGCTTTTGCTGATCGGGCGTTAGGGAGAACTTTTCGGTGCGGGGCACCTGGGGGTTGTAGACCAGATCTAGCAGTAGGGCCGGATCTTCGCCGTAGCCTAGCTCGTTCAGCTTTTGCAGAGCGCGAATGGAGCTGCTGTAGACCCCTGCGCCTCGCTGCTTGTCTACGTTGTCTTCCAGGTAGCAGGGCATGGAGGCGACGACCCGCAGCTGGTGCTGGGCGAAGTACTCGGGCAGGTCTTCAAATCCAGGCTCAAAGAAGATCGTCAGGTTAGATCGCACAATGACCGCTTTTCCGGCCTGCCTGGCCGCCTCTGCTAGGGGCCGAAAGCCGTAGTTCATCTCTGGGGCTCCGCCCGTTAGGTCTACGGTTTCGATCTGGGGAAAGCGGCGGATGATCTCGATCAGCTGATCGCAGACCTCGGGCGACAGTTCTTCAGTGCGTTTGGGCCCTGCCTCAACGTGGCAATGGGTGCAGGCCAGGTTACACCGCCGCCCCAGGTTGATCTGTAGGGTGGTGATGGGCTGCTTGGTCAAAGGAGCCTGGAGCTTTGTGGTGAAGGGCGTGATCCCGTTGCGGGGGGCGGTGGTGGATGGAGCAGATGAAACCATTCGAATTGAGTTTTTGGGAGAGCTTATTCTATATAGATCTTAGTCGCCTAAAAAAGTGTTGAGAATCGGGCAAAAGAAAGGCCTACCTTGATTGCAGGGGAATCTCAGCCTTGATCGTGAAGAGAGGCTCAGCTTTGAACGGCAGAGGGAGCCTCAGCTTTGAACGGCAAAGAGAGGCTCAGCCTCTACAGCGAATCGCAAAAGGTTTCAAGCAGCCCGGCTACGACAGCGGGATGCTCCAGATGCGGCAAGACGCCTGCCTGGGGAATCTCGTATACCTGGCGCACAGCTTGAGGATTTAAGCGGGCCAGTCGCTGGCCAAACTCGGGTGGGCTAAAGCGGGAGGCCTCGCCCCAAACGAAGACGGTGGGCGTGTTGAGCTGCCCAATATATAGCGACAGGTCGAAGGCAATGTCTCCCTTCAACGTCGATAGGGCCGAATATTCTGCATTGGGCTGCTGGGTGCCGGCCAGGTACGCCTGCACAATATCGGGCGTGATGCGGTCGGCATCGGCAAACAAAAAGGTCGAGAGAAAGGTGGTTACGGCAGTTTCGTTGGCGGCTCCCAGACTGTAGACCAGTCGATCTAGGCCGGGCGTGCCCGCTAGCGCGGCGGGGAGGCTAAAGCGATAGTTGCGGCCAAAGTCGCTGTTGCCAGAGGGCGAAACTAGAAACAGCCCCCGGAAGAGATCGGGACGTGCGATCGCAAGCCGCACCGTCAACCCCGCAGTGATCGAGGAGGCCACCACAAAAGCAGGCTGCTGCGCCACCCGCTCTAGCAGCAGGGTAATCACCTCCAGGTAGTCTTCTGCCCGATAGTCGCGAACCGGGTGAGCAGACTGGCCCCAGCCAATCAGATCGGGGGCAATCACCCGGTGAGTGGGAGCCAGTGCCGGATAGACCTTAGACCACTCAAAGGCAGAGGAGCCGCCCCCCAGGCTGTGTAGAAAGACCAGCGGCGGTTGGTCAGGCAGAGTTGAGTCGGCCTCGGTTCGCCAGGGAGGGCTGGTGGGCGTGTAATAGGCCATCACGCCCAGGGGTGTGTCTATCACTCGCTGACCAAAGCCTACAGGCTGAAATTTCAACATAGCGCGCTACCTGTTCATGCAAGGGGTTTGGGGCCAGTGCCCTTTTGATCATAGGGCCTTTGATGGTAGAGCCTCTGAGGGTAGGGCCTTTGATCAATAGAGAATATGACCAACTCTGACAACCGAATGATAGGGTATCGAAGAAGGGCTAGGGAGATCAGCAGCGATGCGGCAACGGGTATTTACAGGTTCACCCTGGGAGGAAAAAGCAGGCTACTGTCGGGCCATGCGAATCG
>JACVRP010000479.1 GCA_014534385.1 Cyanobacteria bacterium Co-bin13 | reverse complement strand
GACCTGGCTACAGGAGGGTAGTGTTGCTGCGGGCGCGATGTCTGAAGATGACTTTCAGGCCAATCGGCGAGACTTTGCCGACACCCCTTTTCGCGTTTTGCACCAGAGCCGAGTCGTGCCCCCCGGTGCAGTACTCCTGAGCCCGTCAGTGGACCGCAACCAGCAACGCCTGATCGAAGCGGCGATGAAAGAAGCCCCCTCCAACATCAGTGCCGATGCTGGGTACGTTTCCACAGCTGCCATCCCCGACTTTGATCAGCTGATTCAGCTGGTAGAAAAAGTCAGGCCCTTGGAGACCAACGTGCGTCAGCAGCCTGCAGTCCTGATAATGGAGCCGCAAGAACCTAGCTAGACCGCCCTTTAGCGGACCCATGCCTCAAAAGAGTGCCCTATGTCAAGGGAGCTTCTACACTAGAAGTAGGCTCTCTGATTCGGGTGCACTTTCTCAATTGGCACAGGGGGCAACATCGGGAAATTACGGAAATTAGGATGAAGCGTCTCTACAGTGACATTAGAGTGCTTCTTCCATGCCCCCCCGCCCTGCCCTTAACCCTGTCATAACACACGGAGTTCCCGAGGTGAACCGAGGACACCGCACCCTGGCCGCAATTGTGCTGACGGATGCCGTCGGCTTTAGCGCCCGCATGTCCCTGGACGAAGAACTCACCCTCACCCTGATTCAGCGCGACCAGCAGCTCATGCAGCAGCTCTGTCAGCAGTTTGAGGGCCAGGTGCTCAAGTCCACTGGAGACGGGCTGTTGATGTACTTTGTCAGCGCGGTACAGGCCGTAACCTGTGCGTTGGAAATGCAGCAGGCACTGGCCCGCATCAATGGCGACATGGAACCCCACAAAGTGCTGCTGCACCGCATTGGGGTACACCTGGGGGACGTGTTTTTTAGCCAATCAGATGTCATGGGCAACGGGGTCAACATCGCTGCCCGCCTGCAAAGCGAAGCCCGGCCCGGCGGTATCTGCATTTCCCAAGTCGTCTATGACGTAGTGAAATCGCGCCTCGCCTTAAATGCAACCTTTGCCGGACCGCTACAGCTAAAAAATATTCAGGAGGCAGTTCCGGCCTATCACCTGCTCCAGAGAGATGCCCAGCCCGAGCCGACCCCCACCCCTGCCCCAACCGTCGCCCCAACCGCCTCGCGCGACCGCTTAAATTCTGGCATTCGTGTAGGCGGGCGCTACACTGTGCAGCGAGTGCTGGGTCAGGGTGGATTTGGCCGCTCTTACCTGGTAGAAGACACCCAACGGTTTGGCGAACTGTGCGTTCTCAAGGAGTTTTTTCCAGCCAGTAAGTCAGCTCGATCGCTGCAAAAGGCTCTGGACCTGTTCAAGCGAGAAGCTAAGACGCTCTACCAGCTGAACCATCCCCAGGTGCCTAAGTTCCTGGCCTGCTTCACCCAAGGCCAGCGGCTGTTTATTGTGCAGGAATACATAGATGGCGTCACCTACTCTCAACTGCTGCGGCAGCGTAAGCAGCAGGGGCAGCGGTTCTCTGAGCCTGAGGTCACTCAATGGCTGGTGCAGATGCTGCAGGTGCTCGACCATCTGCATGAGCTGAAGATCGTGCACCGGGACATCTCGCCCGACAACATTATGTATTCGCGCGATCGCAACCTGCCGGTCCTCATCGACTTTGGTCTGGTCAACGACGCGGTCTCGAATTTGCTGACAGGGGGGGACGAGGAAGCCGAGGAGGATGAGGGCGGCGAAAACCTCAACGGTGAACCCAAGCCCGCTACGATGGTCGGCAAGTTTGGCTACTCACCCCCTGAGCAGATGCACCTGGGTCAGTGCTACCCCTGCAGCGACCTCTATGCCCTGGGCGTCACTGCTCTGGTGCTGCTGACCGGAAAATACCCTCGCGAGCTGATGGACCGCGACTCACTGGAATGGCAATGGCGGTCTTACGTATCGCCCAGTCGGACCCTAGCAGATGTGCTCGATCGCCTGACTCGTCAAAAGCCGCGAGAACGCTATCAGAGCGCCTGGGAGGTGATGCAGGTGCTGTCTAACCTATCCACCTACGCCTCTCCCCTGCCCCAATCAAGGCCGATGACCCCGATTGGCCAGGGCTTTTCTGCCGTCCCAGCCGGGATCGACGCCACCCCAGACCATTCCTTGACCCGTCTACCAACCCGGTTGAGCGATCCGGCCTTCGTTGAGCAATGCCGACAAGCGCTAACCCGCTGCATTGGCCCGATGGCTAGCGTAGTGCTTGACGACGCCCTAGACCAGCATCCCGAGGCTACCCCCGAGGAACTGGTCGATTTGCTAGCCGCCCAACTCTCCGACGGGCAGCAAATAACTGACTTTGTCAGCCGCATTACCCTACCAGAACCCACCGGCGAAACGCCCAGCGGCAGCCCTGTCTCTGGCAGTATTCAACAACCCAACGGCCCCATTGCCCAAGGCCGACAGAGCATTGCCCCTGAATTTTTGCAGCGCTGCCGCCAAGAGCTGACCCGCTGCATTGGCCCAATAGCCAACTATGTCATTGAAGAGACCCTAGCCGACTACCCCAACCTAGACGCACAAAATCTAGTTTTTCGGCTAGCCGCTGAGATCCCCGACGCTCGTAAAGCTGCTGAGTTTCAGCAAAAGCTGAAGCAAGGCTAGAAGGCCCCTAGTTAGAGCGGGGGCACGGAGACATCAAGCTCAAGCCTCGCCTACCTCCCCTATCCTCCTTACGTCTCCCCCGTCTCCCCCGCTCTAACTAGGGGGAAAAGAACACTCCACCGTAATCTTCAAGTTGCTTTCTGCTGTGCCTTTAGTGACGTAGGGCACGCCCGCTTCGCCACCAACCTTCAGACCAAACTCCAGGGTTACCTTTTCCACATTGGCGCAGGCCATGTCTTTAAAGGCGTTCATCGTGTGGCTGGTGTAGGCCCGAATAGTGCCTTCGATGGCTTTGAAGCTCTGCGCCATTTGTGCCTGGGCAGTGCTGCCGTTTAGGGAAATGCCTTTGGCAGTGCGGGTGGTTTCTAGGGGCTCAGAGCCGTTGCCACGATAGATGTCTGCTGTTGGCGCTACTACG